>NZ_CP159806.1:1200000-1500000 GCF_048087635.1 Candidatus Pseudothioglobus sp. Uisw_016
TATCGATACTGCCAACAGTTATAAAAAACTAATCTCAATTGAAGACAATACGGCAAGTGGTGGCGCTGGAAGTGCTATTAATGAATTACTTCAATCGAAAAACATTAAAACGCCACTCCATATCCTTGGTGTACCTGACTTAGTAACCGAACATGGCTCTCAGGACGAGCTTTATTTGCTTTATGGATTGCATGAAGAAAATATCATTAATGTGGCAAAAAATTAATGAAGGCAACGCTAAAAAAATATAGTCCAAAACGTGAAAATATTAATTTAGGATGGCTTAATAAACACCTAACCGACCCGGAGCTATGGAAATGGAATAAGAGATCTATCGCTAAAGGATTTGCTGTTGGTCTTTTTTGCGCTTTTCTTCCAGTACCAATTCATATGCTACTAGCTGGAATCCTTGCGGTTACTTTTTCTGCGAATATTTTGCTTTCATTACTAGTTGTTTGGGTAAATAACCCAATCACTATTGTGCCAATTTTCTACTTTACTTATAAATTAGGTGCATCCATTATTGGAGTTGAAATCGATCCTGAGTTTGAATTTTCATTTGGCTATTTGATGGATAACTTTTGGTCGGCAACACTTGCATTATGGGTTGGAGGGATAATCACCTCAACTGTGGTATCAATACTAGGGTATTTTTCAATTATTTCAATTTATAGGTACAAAGCACTAAAAAGAGTTAAACGTTTGAAATAGGTATGCGCCTTCTAATGCTGGCTTCTAAAGTGTCAACTAGTGATTCATTCTCAACCTTGCTGTGAGTTTTTCCGTCTATATATAGTAGATTTGGAGAGCCACCAGTAAGGCCAACACTGACCTCCTTCGCCTCACCTGGTCCATTAACAACGCAACCAATTACAGCAACATCAATTGGCTCAGTGATATCTTCTAAACGAGCTTCAAGTTCATTAACAACCGAGATTACGTCAAATTTTTGTCTTGAGCATGATGGGCATGCAATCAAATTAACACCCTTCTTTCTTAAATGAAGTGACTTCAAAATATCAAAACCAACTTTTATCTCATCCACAGGATCTGATGCAAGAGAGACTCTAATAGTATCACCAATACCTTCGCTTAAAAGCAAGCCCATTCCAATTGAAGATTTAACAGTTCCAGAGCGAAAAGATCCAGCTTCTGTAATACCTAGGTGCAGCGGATTATCAATTTGAGAAGCTAATTGACGATAAGCAAATACAGTCATAAAAACCTCAGAAGCTTTAAGTGAAACCTTAAAGTTATCAAAGTTTAGTCTATCTAAAATATCAATATGTCTAAATGCAGACTCAACCATAGCCTCTGGAGTCGGCTCAGTGTATTTTTTTTGTAAATCTTTTTCAAGGGATCCAGCATTAACCCCAATACGAATAGGAATCCCATTATCTTTTGCGGCAGCAACAACCTCCCTTATTCGGTCCTCTTTACCAATATTTCCAGGATTAATTCGTAAACAGTCCGCACCATATCCTGCAACTTTTAAAGCAATTTTATAATCAAAATGAATATCAGTAATTAGAGGGATATTAACACGTGTCTTTATTTTCTTAAACGCTTCAGCTGCGTCCATAGTCGGAATTGAAACTCTAACAAGATCAGCTCCAGCTTTTTCAAGAGATAAGATTTGTGAAACTGTTGAGTCGACATCACATGTATCAGTATTAGTCATACTCTGAACAGTAATTGGAGCATCACCGCCAATGGCAACATTGCCGACAAAAATTTTCTTAGAAACCCTTCTTTTAATTTTGTGTGCTTGCTTCATAAGTGCTTATTACTTCATCAAGATTTTCAGTTACTTCCTTAATTTCTTTTGGAGAACTTAAATTATCACTATTTTCAACAACTATATTCTCACTCACATCATCAAGACTTGGCTGACTAATTATGATTGAATTTGATTTACTTTCAGTTTTATCTTCTCCCTGAAAATAATACCATATAGCACCAAAAATTAAAAAAAACAAAGAAAGCCAAAGCAGCCTCCTCTTTAAAGGTTTTTTCTTTTTAGGATAATAATTAATCCCGTCCAGCACTTCTTCTACTCTTATCTACAACTTTTCCAGCTAGTTGGCCACATGCTGCATCAACATCATCACCTCGCGTTCTTCTCGTAGTAGTTCGAATTCCTGATCGATACAAAATATCTTGAAACTTATCAATAGCAATGTCATTTGAAGTTGTATATTTCGTTTCAGGGAATGGGTTGAAAGGTATTAGGTTGACCTTAGCTGACTCACCCTGAAACCAAAAATTTATTAGTTTTGAGAGCTCCTGAGCTTGCTCAATAGAATCATTTACACCCTTAAGCATAACGTACTCGAACATTACATGTCGCTCTTGAGTTCCTGCATTCAAGTAGTAATGACAAGCCTTCATTAGCTCTTTAATAGGATATTTTTTATTAATTGGGACAAGTATATCTCTTAATTTATCATTAGGAGCATGCAAGGAGATGGCCAAACTTACTGGAACTGTGTCTGACATTCTCATTAGTGCGGGAACAATCCCTGATGAAGAAACAGTAACCCGCCTCCTAGAAAGTCCGAATGCCCAATCATCCAAAAGGATATCACATGCATCATAAACAGGGGGTTCATTAAGTAATGGCTCGCCCATTCCCATAAAAACTACATTAGAAATTCGCCTACCTTTATCCTTTAAATGGTTTTTAGCAATTAATACCTGAGCAATAATTTCATGGTTTTGAAGGTTACGATTAAATCCTTGATAGCCTGTCGAGCAAAAAGTACAGGCCAATGAACAGCCAACTTGAGAAGATATGCAAAGCGTTCCTCGATCTTTTTGAGGTATATAAACTGTTTCAATATGATTTTCTTCACCCAACTTGATTACCCACTTAATAACTCCATCTTTTGAGTTATTGATGGAGGTTACTTCAGGCAATTCAATAGAAGCAATTGCCTCAAGTTTTTGTCTTAAGTCTTTTGAGAAGTTATGCATATCACCAAAGTCTGAAGCGCCTTGGTGGTAGATCCACTGCATAATTTGTTTTGTACGAAATGGTTTTTCGTTTAAATCAGAAAAAAACTTCTTAAGTTTAACTTGAGTAAGTCCTAACAAGTTTTGTTTTTCTAACATTACTAAGTCTCTTTTTAAGTTATTTATCTAGTTCTTGGACAAACGCCATCATCACCAAAAAAATATGCAATTTCTATTGCGGCGTTTTCTTGAGAGTCTGAACCGTGGACAGCATTTTCGTCTAAAGACTCTGCAAAATCTGCTCTAACAGTCCCAGCATCTGCCTCTTTTGGGTTAGTCGCACCCATAATTTCACGATGCTTTGCAACTGCATTTTCGCCTTCAAGAACTTGAACCATAACTGGCCCAGATGTCATAAAGCTTACAAGATCTTTATAAAAAGGTCTCTCTTGATGAACAGCATAAAATCCACCTGCCATTGCTTCATCTAAGTGAATCATTTTTGATGCAACAATTTTAAAACCAGCATCTTCAAAACGAGAGTAAATTTGACCAATTACGTTTTTAGCCACAGCATCTGGCTTAATTATTGATAAAGTTTGTTCCATGAACAATTCCCAGTTAATTAAAAAGCCGGTATTTTACCATGCAGTTGTATATTTCTTATGCTCAGAGATAAAAAAAGAAGATATGCTTATCAATTAAAAAACTTCTTTATTAGGTTAAATCTTCTTAATTAATTTTGTTCGACGATAGTAATCTAATAAATCAAAAGCCCTAAAATAAGCGCTCGCAATTGGAAGAAACCACGGCTTTCCATAATAGTAAGGTCTAGTTTGCAGAGGTGTTTCTTCAAAAACAGTTACTTTTTGATCAGGATTTAACATTTTCAATGCAGCCATATGACCCAAGTATGGCGCCATTGCAACTCCATTTCCACAGTAGCCTAGTGCAGAATAAACCCCTTTATTAACACTAAGATTTGGTAATTGACTGAAAGTAAAGCCTGTAAATCCAGTCCAACAATGACTAATTTCAACACCTTCTAAAGAAGGAAAAATTTCTATAAGCATTTTACGCAGAGTTGGTAATGCCTCTTCAGCAGAAATCGAATGCATAGCTGCACGCGTTCCTAGCATTATTCTTGTTCCGCAAGGAGTTGGCCTATAGTAACAATAGCGCTTACGGGTTTCAACCATGCAATGACCGCCAGGCAAAAGAGTCTGAACTTTATTTTTACCAATATCCACTGTTGTTATTACAAAACTTGGTACCGGTAATACGCGCCTTGCTAAATACTTAGAAAGACTTGGCCTTGTATATCCATTAGTAGCCATAAGAACTTGCTTACAGTGAATTTTTGAATTTGAAGTTAAAACATCAAATCCATTTTTTTTTAATTTATTAACTTTAACTACATGCCTATTGCCAAAGACCATTGCCCCTGCTTCTAATGCAAGCTTTAATAAGCCATAATGAAATTTACGCGGCTGAACTGAGCCATGATCTTGATAAAACTGACCTCCAAAATATAACTCTGTTTTTATTGACTTAGACATCATATCAGGACCAATCATTTTAGAATTAAAGTCATCAATAGCTTTTAATTTTTGTAAGTTATCTGCCATACTAACTTGATCTATAGGAAGCCATGAAGTTCTTAATCTTCCACAAACATTAAACTCACAATCAATATTATTTTCTTCAATCAAGTTAGATGTAAATGCTAGTGAAGCATTAGCTTCTTTATGAATTTCTGCTGCAATAACTTCGCCATATTTTTTCTTTGCCTGGTCTGTTGAAACCTTATGACCAGAACCTAGCATTCCACCATTCCTAGTACTTGCTCCAAATCCAATCATCTCTGAATCTAGAACAATAACATTTTTGCCAAATTTTGACAATGTTAAAGCTGCGCTTAATCCTGTATAACCAGCGCCAATAATGACAATATCTGCATTCAATGGAAGTGCTTCAGTATTTTTGAATTGTGGCTGGCCGTCCCACCAGAAGGGAGTAAATTTAGTCATTTCAGGGTACTAATTAAAAGTCTTTAAAATAGTATATCAACCAATTGGATTCAAAAATACATATTACGAGTCTAAGTTATTGGATTTATAATATTAAAAATTACTCTTTATTATCTTTGAGTATGCCCTCAAGACTACTTCCAAAAAATTCTACTACTCTATTAGAAAAGTCTCCCAAGTACATAAATTTAACTCCAGAATGTATAGCATTTTCAGCCAACCAGATTGTTAAGTTTGCCCCATATTTTGTAGCCAGACTTTCCATATCAGACGTATTATGAGGCAAAACTCTTGTATCAGAAGTTCCATGTATTGCAAATATTGGACGGTCGTCATGATTTTTAAAAGCAAGCTTTGGCGAAGGCTCAAGTAATGTTTCATTACCAAATATAAATGCTGACCAAATTGCCCCCTTAGCAAGCCATGGTGGATACCCTTCTCTTTGAAGCTCCTCTTCAACTATAGTGTAAAGATCAGAGAATCCAGAATCTAAAATAGCAGCTTGAATCCTATTGTCTAATCCAAAAGCAATTGCAGCAGTTCCTGCACCCATCGATAATCCATAGATTCCAATACTTTTAGGGTTAATAGATTGAGTATTTACTAGCCAATCTACACTTGCAATAACATCACGGTATTCTTTAGTTCCAATGCTAATTTTTCCATCCTCAATAGTAGACATGCCATGATCTCGCTGATCAAACAAAAGTGTATTGAAGCCAGCTTGATTTAATATAGCTGCAACTAATAATATATCAGAGTCATACTTACTTGACCTTAAGCCATGCACTAGGATAACAACAGGAGCTTCACCTGGCCCATTACTATCTATAGGAATCCACCATGCGTCGATTTGGATATCTTCATCACCAGCAGAATATTGATGAGACTCCCAATAATCAACGATATATTTTTCAAAAGGAAAATCACTTTCTTTTGAATTATCTTGATAGCTACCAGGCGTATTTTCACAATCCACAGAACACCCAGGATCAGCATTTGCAAGTGTTGAATATATAAAGTATCCAATACCCATATAAACTAGAGCGATAAATAAAATCAGTCCAGTAAGTGTATATCCAACTTTAAAATACAATTTTTGCATAATGTTTTTTTAAATAAAAAAAGGCGCCCAAGGGCGCCTTTTTTAGATAACTAATTTAATTACTAGTTACATGCGTCTTTCAATGCCTTACCAGCTTTGAATGCAGCTACATTTGAAGCTTTAATTTGAATCGTAGCGCCTGTTTGAGGATTACGACCACTGCGAGCAGCACGGGCTCTAACTACAAAGCTACCAAAGCCAGTAAGCTGAACTCCATCACCGCTTGCCATTGCTGAAGTAATAGCACCAGTTGTTGCGTTTAGGGCTCTTGCAGCATCAGCTTTAGATAAATTAGCACCTGAAGCAATTGCATCAATTAATTCTGATTTATTCATTTTAATTCTCTCCAATAAAAGTTTGTTATAAAAAAAGACAAAGCGAAAGAGGTAACTTTAAACCTATTTCAGGAGGAAAGAATCAAAAGAAACCATCTGCCTCCAACGCTGTATCTAGAAGTTATTGTACTATCAAAATAAAGTTATTTGAAAAATAATGTAAAAAAAATATTTTATTCTAGCGATTCCCTTCTTTAAGCGCTCTTGCTTTATCCATTTTCCAGTCTCTTTCTTTAATATCCTGACGCTTATCATGGCCTTTTTTTCCTTTAGCTACACCAATTTCTAACTTGACCCTACCTCTTGCCCAATAGAGTTTTAATGGAACAACTGTAGCTCCTTTTTGAGTAATTTTTTCTCGAAGTCTATTAATTTCAAGTCTGTTTAATAGTAATTTTCGAGTTCTTGTTGGATCACATTCAACATGACTGGAAGCTGAATTTAGTGGAGATATATGAGCACCAAAAAGGAACAGCTCATTATTTTTGTAAATCACATAGCTTTCAGTAATTTGAACTTTGCTATCTCTAAGGCTTTTAACTTCCCAGCCAAGCAAACTTAAACCTGCTTCAAGGCTTTGTTCGATAAAATAGTCATGCCTTGCTTTTTTATTTAAAGCAATAGTATTTGAATTATCTTTTTTATTTTTTGCCATGCATCGTATTTCAAAAAGCGCAATTGTTCCATATACACCCCAACAAATGTTTGAGTTAGTTAACAATATTGATGACTACTCTCAATTTTTAAACTGGTGTGATTCCTCCTCTATTTTAAATCAATCTGACGACCAAATCACTGCGTCAGTCGAGATTAATAAAGGCGGTATTAAACAAACGTTTTCGACACTAAACACTTTGACACCCTATCAATCAATTGCGATGGAGCTAGTTGATGGTCCATTTGATGAGCTTTCGGGTGAATGGCGCTTTGAGCCACTTGGTGAAAATGCCGCAAAAATTCATTTAGATCTTCAATTTAAATTTAAATCAATGCTAATTGATATGGCTTTGTCGCCTGTTTTTAAAAATATAGCCAATTCTCAATTAGATTCATTTGTTGCAAGAGCAAAATATATTTATGGCTAAACTTATTGCTTTGAATAAACCGTTTGGAGTTATCTGCCAGTTCAGTGGTGATAATAATACATTATCAGACTTCGTCGACATACCGAATGTCTATCCAGCTGGTAGGCTTGATAAAGACTCAGAGGGACTGGTGATTCTTACAGATGATGGCAAGTTACAAAACTTAATATCCAACCCAAAATATAATAAAACCAAAACCTATGTCGTGCAAGTAGAAGGAGAGCTAAGTTCTACTGCAGCTTCTGCCCTAGAGAAAGGTATTAAACTTAAGGATGGAAACACTAAGCCTGCAGCCGTCAAAATAATTGAAGAACCTAACTGGCTTTGGGCAAGAACACCTCCAATAAGAGTAAGGAAAAATATTCCAACTTCTTGGATTGAAATTTCAATTAGCGAAGGAAGAAATCGTCAAGTACGCAGAATGACTGCAAGCGTAGGATTTCCAACGCTCAGGCTAATTAGAACAAGAATTGATAAGTGGGACTTAAAGGATATACCCTCAGGATCTTATGTCACTCTTTAAACTTGCTTATGAAGCCCTAATTTGCAACGATGTAGAGAGAAAAATTTTACTAATTAATGATTTAAAAAAATACCATATTCCACTTGATATCAATGAATTAAAAGTCAAGGTCATTAAAATTCCTTCCCCAGGGAGGCCTTTGAAACCAAGCTTAGTTGACTTCAAAGGAACCCCAAAAAGAGATCGCTCAGATTTAGGCATGATAAAAAATATCCATGCGATTTGTCATATTGAATTTAATTCAATAAATTTAGCCTTAGATGCAATCTATAGATTTCAGGAAATGCCCCATCAGTATTATGCAGACTGGATTCGGGTAGCCAAGGAAGAGACAATCCACTTCTTACTTATCAAAGATTTCCTTGAGTCCGTTGGCCATAGTTATGGTGATTTTGATGCCCATAACGGCTTGTGGCAAATGACAGTTGATACAGATTATGACGTTTTATCGAGGATGGCTTTGGTTCCTAGAGTTTTAGAAGCGAGAGGTTTAGACGTTACCCCAAGGATTAGAAAAAAATTTAAAGATGCAAACCTTCATAAGATGGTTGAAATTTTAGATATTATTTTTAAAGATGAAATTGGGCACGTAAAAATTGGGAACTATTGGTATCAATACCTTTGCCATAAAAGAGATCTTGACCCAATTAAGACTTTTGATTTGTTAATAAAAAAACACATTGGGTCTAACTTGCGTGGGCCATTTAATATTGAAGCAAGGCTTTTATCAAATTTTAGTCAAAATGAATTAGATTATCTCGAGCACCCTGAATTACTAGAAACTAACTAATTTCATCCATGGCTTGATTTGCCAACAGATCCGCCATGTCATTACCTGGATCGTCACTATGGCCTTTAACCCAGTGCCAATTTACAGAAAATTCCTTATTTAGGACGTCTAATTGCTTCCAGAGCTCTACATTTTTAACCGGCTTCTTATTAGCAGTCTTCCATCCTTTTGCCTTCCAGCCTTCAATCCAATCATTTATGCCCTGTATAACGTACTTGGAATCTGTATATAAATCAACAGTAATATCACTTGATTTAAGCGCTTGTAGTGCTTTAATTGATGCTGTTAGCTCCATCTTATTGTTTGTAGTATTTAACTCTGAGCCTTTTAATTTCTTGTCATGATCTTTGTATCTCAACCATGCGCCCCATCCACCAATTCCAGGATTTCCTCGGCAACCACCATCTGTATAAATTACAATTTTTTCCATGGACTAGTTATCTACATTAAGTTGAAGCCAATACTCAAGCAAAGCTAAGTGCCACAGTCTTGATCCATTCAAAGCTGTCATATAGTCTTTAGGAGAATTAATCACTTTATCAATATATTGTTGATTAAAAATACCTCTATTACGACAAGCACTGGACAAAAGTATATCAGACATAAATTCCAAAAAATCACCCTGAATATACTTTAGAGCTGGCATTGGAAAATAACCTTTTTTCCGATCTATTACAGAATTTGGCAGGAGTCCTCTTGAAATCTCTTTAAG
Source organism: Candidatus Pseudothioglobus sp. Uisw_016 (assembly GCF_048087635.1). Lineage (GTDB taxonomy): Bacteria > Pseudomonadota > Gammaproteobacteria > PS1 > Pseudothioglobaceae > Pseudothioglobus. The sequence goes on from NZ_CP159806.1 coordinate 1,209,536, forward strand.
AGGGTACTTTCCCTCATCCCTCATTTTTAATGAAGGTGGTATGCTTAGCGCCCATTCAACTAGGTCAGTATCCATAAATGGCACTCTAGCCTCAAGGCCCCATGCCATAGTCATATTGTCGACTCGTTTAACTGGGTCATCAACAATTAATCTTGTCATATCAGTGCGAAATACTTTATCAATAAAAGAATCAGCGCCTGGCTTTAAAAACTCCTTGTTTAACCAATTATGAGTATGATTCTCACCTTGATATATCGATGATACTGTTTGTAAAAACTCATCATGCGGCCTATCAACATAATGCTTTGAGAAACGTTCTACTTCATTACCTTGTTCATTCGCCATTCTTGGATACCAAAAATACCCAGCGAACGCTTCATCAGCCCCTTGTCCAGATAAGACAACTTTAGTATGCTTTGAAACTTGCTCAGAGAGCAAATAAAAAGCTACGGCATCTTGGCCAACCATTGGCTCAGACATATTCATAACTGCTTCTGATAATCGTGGAAGTACTTCTTTATTACTCACTTGATATTTTTTATGCTGAGTTTCAAATTTTGAGACAATTTGATCTGAATACTCAAACTCACTTCCAACTTCATCATCGATGTCTTCAAATCCTATTGAAAAAGTGCGAATATCTTCATGGCCTGCTTCCTTTAAAAGAGCAACAATAAGCGATGAGTCTAATCCTCCCGAAAGTAAAACTCCTATTGGCACGTCAGATGCAGACATCCTCTTCATAACTGCTGCAGTTAATAGCTCATGCGTTCTTTCAATATAGTCCTGATCTGAAATATTTTCCTCAAGCCTTTTTGCGCTTGGATGCCAATATGTTTTTTCGCGTAATTTACCATTAGGACTTAACGTAAAAAAAGTACCCGGCTTTAATTTCTGAATTCCATTAATAATTGTATTTGGAGCTGGCACAACGCCATGAAGAGATAACTGTTGATGTAAAGCAACAGGATTAATACTTTTATCAAGTTCTTGAGTAAGTAAAGCCTGTGAATTTGATGCAAAAGTAAATGCTTTAGGAGTGATATTAAAGTATAGAGGTTTAATGCCCATCCTATCTCTTGCAACAAAAAGTTGCTGAGAAGATTGATCCCAAATAGCAAAAGCAAACATTCCATCAAGATGTTTCACGCAATCTTCGCCCCAAAAATGATATGCCTTTATTATTACTTCTGTATCAGAGTTTGAGAAAAAATCATACCCTTTGCCTATTAATAGAGCTCGAAGTGCCTTATAGTTGTATATCGTTCCGTTAAATACTAATGTTAATTTAAGAAGATCATCTACCATTGGTTGAGACCCTAAATTCGACAAGTCAATAATACTTAAGCGCTGATGCCCAAACCCAACCTTTCCTTCAAACCACTTTCCTTTTGAATCAGGCCCTCTTTTGGCAAGTTTACTCATCATATCATCTAGAGATTTTGTAGAAACAATCTCCCCATCAAATCGTAATTGGCCACAAATACCGCACATAAATTTAACCTTTAAACTTTAAAATTAACACCTCAGAGTCACCTAGAAATATAATCACTTGTTATATATTTCTATAATTGAGGCTAACTTAGAAATGTAAAATAGTCATTTTATCAAGTATTACTAACTAATAATGTCTCAAACTCTTTACGATAAATTAATGAGCACTCATATGGTCCATGACCAGGATGGAGCGTCGCTTATTTATATAGATCGTCAGCTTATTCATGAAGTCACTTCTCCACAAGCATTTGAAGGACTTACTTTAGCTGGTAGAAAGATTTGGCGCAACAAATCTAACCTTGCGGTTCCTGATCATAACGTTCCAACTACAGAAAGATCAAGTGGGGTTAGTAGCATAACCGATCCAATCTCAAGGCTTCAGGTTGAAACGCTAGACAAGAACTGTGAAACATTTGAAATAAATGAAATTCAAATGAATGATATCCGACAAGGGATTGTTCACGTTATTGGGCCTGAACAGGGAGCAACACTTCCTGGAATGAGTATCGTTTGTGGCGATTCACATACAACAACTCATGGCGCTCTTGGAGCACTGGCCTTTGGAATTGGAACTTCTGAAGTTGAGCATGTACTTGCAACTGGCTGCTTATGGCAGAACAAAGCTAAAAACATGAAGATTGAAGTTAAAGGCCAATTAGCAAATGATGTAAGTGCTAAAGATGTCGCATTGTATGTGATTGGAAAAATTGGTACGGCAGGTGGAACTGGATTTGCAATTGAATTTTGTGGCTCAACAATTCGAGATATGAGCATAGAAGGTCGAATGACGCTTTGTAATATGTCGATAGAGGCGGGGGCAAAGGTTGGTATTGTAGCAGTTGATGATAAAACTATTAACTATGTTAAAGGTAGGCCTTTTTCACCGGTAGGTGAGAATTGGGACGCAGCCGTAAAATATTGGAAGACCCTTCATAGTGATGCTGATTCGAACTTTGATGAATCAATCTTAATTGATGCAAGTCTTATTAAGCCTCAAGTCACTTGGGGGACATCTCCAGAGATGGTCGTTGATATTAATGGCTCAACACCTGATCCAAAATTTGAGAAAGATGAAGTTAAAGCTGAAAGTATTCGCAATGCTTTAAAGTACATTCATTTAAAACCTAATACCTCAATGAGTTCGGTAGCAATAGATAAAGTATTTATTGGCTCTTGCACTAACTCAAGAATTGAAGATTTAAGAATAGCAGCTTCTGTTGCAAAGGGTAAAAAAATTGCTCATAACATAAAGCTTGCTCTTGTAGTTCCAGGCTCTGGACTTGTGAAAAAGCAAGCTGAAGATGAAGGACTTGATAAAATTTTTAAAGATGCAGGTTTTGAGTGGAGAGAGCCAGGATGCTCAATGTGCCTTGCAATGAATGCAGATAAATTAGAAGTTGGAGAGAGGTGTGCGAGCACATCAAATAGAAACTTTGAAGGCAGACAAGGGCAGGGATCTTTTACTCATCTTGTAAGCCCAGCAATTGCTGCAGCGAGTGCTATTGCAGGACATTTTTCAGGGGTAGAGACATGAAAAAATTCACCTCTTTAAGCTCTATTGCTACGCCTTTAGATCGGGCAAATATTGATACTGACGCAATCATTCCAAAACAGTTCTTAAAGTCTATTAAAAAAAGTGGATTTGGCCCTAACTTATTTGATGAATGGCGTTATTTAGATCATGGTGAGCCTGGGATGGATAATTCAAAACGACCAATCAATCCTGACTTTGTATTAAATAATCCTAAATATTCAAAAGCTCAAATTCTACTGACCAGAAGAAACTTTGGTTGTGGCTCCTCTCGAGAGCATGCTCCATGGGCATTAGAAGACTTTGGATTTAGAGCAATTATTGCACCTAGCTTTGCTGATATTTTCTATAACAACTGCTTTAAAAATGGCATTCTTCCAGTTGTTTTAAGTAGCGAAATTGTGGATGGTCTGTTTGAATATACCGGAAACATAGTCATCGATCTTCATGACCAAAGTGTAACGACAGATACTCATTCTTTTGAATTTAATGTTGACCCCGAAAGAAAACGCAGACTCATCAATGGGCTTGATGATATTGGTTTAACATTGCAATATGAAGATCAAATACGTTTATTTGAAACAGAACACTTTAAAAAGCACCCCTGGTTATGATTGGTCATCTAAAAGGTAAAATTATTAGCAAGAATCCACCAGAAGTACTTCTAGAAGTTGGTGGTATTGGCTATGAAATACTGTGCCCTATGTCCACGTTTTATCAGCTTGATAAAACCTCAGAAGATACATTATTATTCACTCATTTAAGCATTAAAGAAGATGCGCACACGTTATTTGGATTTATTACTAAGGATGAAAAAAGTATTTTTAGAGAGTTAATAAGGGTTAATGGTGTTGGCCCTAAAGTTGCTCTTGCAATTTTGTCACACCTTTCTGTAAATGCTCTTATTGAATGTATTTCAAATGAGGACGCAGAGCTTTTAGCAAAAACTCCAGGGATTGGAAAGAAAACTGCCCTTAAACTAATTGTAGAACTTCAAGATAGGCTGAGTAAGCTTGAACTAGTTGGAAGTCCTGGTAGCAGCGCCCATGAATTTAAACAGAGTGGAAATCCGAATAGTATTCAAGCCATTGAGGCGCTTCAATCTCTTGGTTTTAAAACGAAGGAAGCCAATAAAATGGTTTCAAAAATTTCTGACCAAAACCTTTCTACTGAGCAGCTTATTCGCTTAGCACTTCAAAACAAGTAATTAGACGACTACTTTCTTTCTAGAAAACTTTGTTTTAACTCTACCAAGCATATTAATAAAATCGTAGTTCATCAGATACATGCAAGGTAGAAGAACTAAAGTTAGAAGTGTTCCAAACATTAGTCCATAGCCGAGTGCTAGAACCATTGGTTGTAAAAACTCGTCTTTGCCGCCAACCCCATACGCAAGTGGCAATACTCCTGCCATTGTTGTTAGAGTAGTCAAAACTACCGCTCTTAAACGATCCCTTGAGCCTTTTGCAATCCAAACAATTTTGTCTTCTAGTTTGGCACTTTTATGCTTAATATAATTTAAGTGGCTAACCATAACTAAGGAGTCGTTAACAATAACTCCCATCAAACCTAGAGCGCCTGTTAGAGCGAAGAAACTTAGGGAATAACCATGGAAATGAAATGCCCAAACAACCCCAATTAGCGCAAATGGAAAGCTTGCTAGAACAAGAAGGGGTTGAGAGTATGAGTTAAATAGTATAGCAAGGATAAGAAAAATACCAACAATTGCTACAACAAAAGCGTAAAGAAAATCTCGTAATGAGTCAATTTGCTCTTGCGCTCCACCACCCGTAATGATCGATACTTGAGGAAAATCAATCGCAAGATTTAATTCCTCTAATGAGGTTTTCAAAGTTTTGGTTTTATTTGTTACCCGCTCATCAATACTTGCTGAAAGCTTAATGGACCTATCACCATCAAAATGATTGTAATCAGGCTCTCCCTCAATCTCACGAAGCGTAGAGAATTGACTCATTGGTATTAGCTTGCCTTGACGATTTTTGACAGAAGTATTCTTAATGAAATTCTCAGTGTAATCATTTTCTCCTATATAGACTCTTACATCCTCCTCGTTTCCAGCAATAGTAATATCAGTCACATAAGAGCCTGAAAATGCTGTTCTAAGGTGCCTATAAACTGACTGATAATCAACACCTAGACGAGCCATCTCATCAAAATCAAGTACTGTTTCGATTCTAGGTTTACCAATCTCATCATTACGATCTATATCATCAACGCCTTCAATAGAGCTGAGAATTTCCTCGAATCTATTGGCAGCTAAACTTCTCTGAGCATCATTTTCAGAAACAAGCGTAACCTCAATATCAGAGCCTCTTGGAGGTCCAGGGGCTATTAAGGTTATATCAATTTTGTCAGCACCCTCAATATCTGCCACTAGTGCTTCAAGCTTATCTGCCATGTCTTCTGCAGTTCTTTCTCTATCACTTGTTGGAGTAAGAGTAATTTTAATGTTTGCGATATTTGTAAAATAACTTCCAATCTTGCTTGTGAAAGAGTCAAGGTCGTCTCCTATCTCATTAGCAATTATATTTTCAACCTGTATAACAATATTTTCAGTATAGGCAGCAGAGCTTCCATTAGGAGTTTCAATGTTTGAAAAGATTACCGTTGCACCTCTTGAAGGAAATAAATTAAATGGAATATTTTTGACAGCAAAAATTGCCGAATATATTAGTAAAGCAATAAATAGTGGAACAATTAAATAACGCCATCTTAAAGCATGGTGCATCATCCTGTTGTAGAGGTTCTCAAATGGGATAAACCAAGTCTTTTGTTTTTCCACTTTTTGAGTTGCAAGGTGAGCTGGAAGCGCAAAGGTAATCTCTAAAAAAGAAATTCCTAAGGCAAATATTACAACTACTGGAAGCACATAAATAAACTTTCCTAAAGTTCCAGACATTAAAAAGAATGATGACATCACAAGCATGGTCGATATTATGGTCGTTATAACAGGCAGAATAACCCGCTTTAGACCAGTAACAACATTTTTATAGAGATCTCCACCCTTTGCCTTATAGTGATGAATACTTTCAGCAATAACAATACTATCATCCACCACAATTCCCAGCACAATGATGAAACCAGAAAGAGATATTAAGTTTATTGTATTACCTGTTAGTCCCATAAAGGCGACAGTTCCTAACAAAGTTACTGGAATACTAACAGCAACCCAAAAGGCAGTTTTTATGGAAAGGAAGACGCCTAACACAACAAGAACTAGTGCTAGACCAATATAGCCATTTTTAAGAATTATATCAATTCTGTTTGCAACTGCCAATGAAGAGTCATCAGTAAAAAAAATGTTAATCTCATCTGGATAATATTCTTGCAGCTCTGATACTCGCTCTTTAACTCTTTTTGCAGTTCTAATAATATCTGCTTGACTAGTTTTTTTAATCTCAAGAATAAAGCCCTTAGTTCCATTTACTCGAGTTATAGATTTTTCTTCTTCTTCACCTCTAAATACTTCAGCAATATCAATAAGCCTTATAACAGGTCCATCAAAGCTAGATTTAATAACAACGTTTTTAATGTCATCAACACTTTCAAATTCAGACAATATGACAATATTTTTTTCTAAGTCTTGTTGATTATTATCTCCAACCGTAAAACGAGCATTTCTAGAAGAAATTGCAGAGATAACTTCATTAATTGACATGTTATATTTATCAAGCTTGTCTGGGTTAACCTTAATTTGAATTTCACTATCTAGATAGCCACTTTTGTCGATCGCAGAGACACCTTTAACTTTAAGAAGGGCTGTTTCTAAATCATCAGTAATTTGTCTTGACTGGTCATAATCTATCAAGGAGCCATCAATGTTGATAGTAATAATTGGGAATTCAGAAACATTAAAATCAACTACCTGAGGCAGATCTGTTACCTCCTCAGGAAAACTTTTGACTTGATTTACAGCATTTCGAACATCATTTTTTACTGTCTGAACATCCTTTAAGTCTGCCTCTAAGGTAACAATAATAGATGAGAGCCCTTCGCGAGAGGTCGAGGATATTTCTTTAATGCCGCCAACGCTTGATAATTCTTTTTCGATTACATTTGTAACTGCTTTTTCAACATCTTCAGGAGATGCTCCAGGATAAGCCGTTGTAACACTAAGAATTTCAAAATCAACTGCAGGAAACTGATCTCTTTGCATTCCAACAACCGCTAGCGTGCCAATTGCTATGAAGGCAAGGGAAAAGACTAAGGCGAACTTTTTTTGCCTAACTAAAAAATTTAAAAAAGAATCCATAATTTACTTTTAATATAGCTCAAATCGAATGATTATATAGGCGAACAATGAAGAAACAGTGAAGAGTTTATGAACTCTTTGACCTTTTTCTCAGGTTTTCAGTAAGCAGTCTTTTACGAATTCTGATGTTATGAGGAGTAACTTCCACTAACTCGTCGTCATCAATAAACTCCAGTGCTTGCTCTAAATCTAGTGTAATCTTTGGAGTTAATGCAACTGCCTCATCAGTGCCTGATGCTCTCACATTAGTTAACTGCTTCCCTTTCATAACATTAATTACAAGATCTTTATCCCTTGTATTAATTCCTACGACCATACCTTCATAGATATCCTCTCCATGCCCCACAAAAAACTTACCACTTTTCTGCAAATTAAATATCGCATAAGCAACAGATTTGCCTTGATTCATTGAAATTAAAGATCCATTCGTTCTTTGACCAATCTTTCCATCCTTTTGAGGCTTATAAGAGTCAAATGTTGAGTACATAAGGCCAGTTCCAGTTGTTGCCGTTAAAAACTCAGTTCGAAATCCAATTAAACCTCTAGCTGGAATTATAAAATCAAGCTTTACTCGTCCTTTTCCATCTGGAGTCATATTGGATAGCTCCGCCTTTCTTTCGCCTAATTTTTCCATCACCGAACCCTGATGAACAGATTCAACATCTACCGTTAAATCTTCAAAAGGCTCACAGGTAACGCCGTCAATTTCTCTAAGAATAACTTGAGGCCTTCCTACCGATAATTCAAACCCCTCTCTTCGCATCGTTTCAATCAAAATTGAAAGGTGTAACTCGCCTCTGCCTGAAACCACAAACTCAGAAGAATCTGTAGTATTTTCAACTCTTAAAGCTACATTATAAATAAGCTCTTTATCAAGCCTTTCTCTTATATTTCTGGATGTAATATATTTTCCATCTAGTCCTGCAAATGGAGAATCGTTAACTCTGAATGCCATACTAACTGTAGGCTCATCAACACTTAAAGGAGGTAATGCCTCAACTTTAGTTACATCACAAATCGTATCTGAAATTGATATATTTTCAATACCAACTACTCCAACTATATCTCCAGCATTAGCTGAGCTAACATCATGCCTCTCTAGACCATTAAAACCTAACAGCTGAACAATTTTAACTTTACGCTCAGTTCCATCAGGTGAAATTAAGACGTTCTGCATATTTTTCTTAGCAACACCTCTTTCAATTCTTCCAATTCCAATTGCTCCTACAAATGAAGAGTAGTCTAATGACGTTATCTGCATTTGAAATGGACCATCAATATCCACCTTAGGAGCTGGTGCTTTTTCAACAATTAATTCAAACATTGGAGTCATATCACCCTCTCTAGCAGTGTCATCTTCAGATGCATAGCCGCCCAGTGCTGACGCATATATAACTGGAAAATCTAATTGCTCTTCAGTAGCACCTAACTGATCAAATAACTCGAATACCTGATCTATTACCCAGTCAGGTCTAGAGCTATCACGATCAATCTTGTTAATCACTACAATTGGATTAAGACCCTGCTCAAAAGCTTTCTTTGTAACAAAACGAGTTTGAGGCATTGGGCCATCACTTGCATCAACTAAAAGCAATACACTGTCGACCATAGAAAGTACCCTTTCAACCTCGCCACCAAAGTCAGCATGCCCCGGGGTATCAACAATATTAATTCTATAATCACCCCATTTAATAGCTGTATTTTTTGAGCTTATTGTGATTCCTCTTTCTTTTTCAAGATCATTAGAATCCATCATCCTGTCAGTCGCCTTAAAACGATCATCAAATGTTTGCGATTGAGAAAGTAATTTATCTACTAACGTAGTCTTTCCGTGGTCAACGTGAGCGATAATTGCTATATTTCTTAAATTGTTTGCCATTTAATAATGTACTCATAAAAAATTGATGTCGTATTATCCCGTAAAAACCTAACAATGCCCAAGCTAAATCAAAAATCAATTTAATATTGCTGGATACCCTTCTCTTATAAAATACATCTAATATTCTATTTATTTTTGAAGCTGTGGCCAAAAAAGGAAGCTCTCGTCGCTGGATGCAGGAACATTTAAGCGATGAATACGTAAAAAAAGCACAAAAAGAAGGCTATCGATGCAGAGCAGTCTATAAGCTACTTGAAATTATTGAAAAAGGTCAACTTATTAAAAGTGGCGATAAAGTTTTAGATTTAGGCGCTGCACCTGGAGGGTGGTCACAAGTTGCTGTAAAGTTTACTGGTAAATCTGGGCAGGTAATTGCGAGTGATATTTTGCCAATTGAAGAAATAAGTGGAGTTAGTTTTCTGCAAGGAGACTTTACAGAGCAGTCCATATATGATGATTTGATATTAATGACTAATGGCAACAAGGTTGATACTGTTTTGTCTGATATGGCACCAAACATGAGCGGCCAACTATCTGTTGATCAGCCTAAGTCGATGTATTTGGCTGAACTAGCTCTAGATATGGCCGTTAAAACCTTGTCAAAAAATGGCAACTTCATTGTCAAAGTTTTTCAGGGCGATGGTTTTGATGTTTATGTTAAAAATGCTAGAAATATTTTTAAAAAAGTTTCTGTCATCAAACCAAAAGCATCTCGTCCAAGATCTAAAGAAGTTTATTTATTAGCAAGTCAGTTAAAATAAATCCTTATGCAAAATTTTAGTGAAATTCATGCTCTCATGAAGAGAGACTTAGTGATGATGGATGAAATTCTAGTCAATCGACTAGATTCAAATGTTGACCTCATTAGTCAAATGAGCCAGTACATTATTAACTCAGGTGGAAAGCGAATTAGGCCACTTCTTCTATTATTATGCGCCAGAGCAACGAACTATAAAGGTGATTATCATCACTCAATGGCAGTTGTAATTGAACTCATTCATACTGCAACTCTTCTGCATGATGATGTTGTAGATAGCTCATCCATACGTCGAGGCCATGAAACTGCAAATGAATTATGGGGAAATGCCCCAAGCGTTCTAGTCGGTGACTTTTTGTATTCAAGGGCATTTGAAATTATGGTTGAACCCAACTCAATGCAAATAATGAAAATCCTATCTAAAGCAACCAATCAGATTTCGGAAGGGGAGGTGCTTCAATTATTAAGCATTAAAAATGCTAACGTTTCTCAGACAGAATATTTTGAAGTAATTGAAAGAAAAACAGCATGTCTCTTTAAGGCTGCATGCCAAATAGCTGGAATCTTAGCTGAATCCAATAAAAACGTAATTAATGGGCTTGGGAGCTTTGGAATGCATTTAGGTAATGCCTTTCAGATTATAGATGACACCCTTGATTATGAATCAAATTCTTCAGTTATTGGAAAAGAAGTTGGCGATGACTTGTCTGAAGGAAAAGTTACGCTTCCGATGATTTATGCCCTTGAAAATACGAAAGGGAGTGAAAAAGCAACTCTTTCCAATGCCATAACCAATGCTGACTCTTCAAACATAGATAATATAATAAATATTCTTCTTAGCGTTAATGCATTTGAATATAGCCGCAAAGTTGCAAAAAATGAATCCACTAAAGCACTTAAGTTTCTGGAAGTTATTCCTAACTCCGAATATTGCTCTGCACTTCAACTATTATGTGAGCTTTCACTAGATAGAAACTCTTAAACCACTTAATGCTTACAACAAAACTTAAACAACAAATACGCTCTTCCTTTGAAGATGCGAAAAAACAATTACCAAATTTTAGTAACCGCTCATCTCAAAATAAAATGATTGCTGAGATTTCAAAAACATTGACAGGTGAGTATGCCAATTCAAACCCAATCATATGTGTTGAAGCTCCAACTGGAACTGGGAAAACTATGGCTTACCTAGTGAGCTGCTTACCAATTGCAAAAGAGTCAAAAAAGAAGCTAGTTATAGCTTCTGCAAATGTAGCACTTCAAGAACAAATTCTAAATAAAGATATTGTTGAGGCAGAGAAATATTCTTCAGTTGATTTTGAATATGCTTTAGCTAAAGGAAGGTCAAGATATGTTTGTATTCGAAACTTAATTAACCTAACAGAAGACAATTCAAGCTCTCCTTCTCTTATAGATGATGCTCTTCTTTGGGATGAAAAGCCAAGTAAAAATGACTTAGATGTTTTAAGTGAAATGACTGAAAGCTATACTGCCACAAGGTGGAGTGGGGAAATTGATGACCTTGAGAATCCACCTGAAAATAAATTATGGCAAAAAATTGCCTGCAATCGATTTACATGCAACTCTAAAAATTGTGAATTTTATAATGATTGCGCTTTCTTTAAAGCTAGAAAAAAAGCTTCACATGCTGACGTAATTATTGCAAATCATGATCTAGTTTTGGCCGATATTATAAATGGTAATAATGTTCTTCCTGAAGTTGAAGATTGTATTTTTGTTTTTGATGAGGCTCATCATCTATCTCAAAAAGCACTTTCTCATTTTTCACTGGGTGGAAGTACTGAGTTCATGAAAACATCTATCCGTCAATATCAGAGCGCCATAGATCAAATTATAAAAATTATAAAAATTACATCCCCTGCTAGTTATATTGAAAAGACAGACGAAGCTATAAGTGATCTAACTGAAGTCATCTCAAATCTTGAATACCAAGATGATATTCATCTATTTCCCATAACTGGCGTGCCTAGTAAAGTACTGAATTTAACCAAACAAATATTAGTCTTATTTAATTCAGCCTATAAAGATTTTTCAGAGCATAAAGATATTTGGGAAGAGCACTATAAAAGTAATAATATTGACCAGGCTATAACTGATAACTTAAATAATATAATTGGTCAAAATAATCAAAATCTATCTTCAATTTTATCGCTTTTAAATACATTTAATCAGAACCTAGATAATGAACAAGCTCCAACAAGTAACTGGATAAGTCAATCAAAGCTTGCTAATAAAAAAAATAACTATCAACTAAACACTGCAAAAATTGATGTCTCAAGCTATTTAGACAAATTAATATGGTCTAAAGCAGCAGGAGTTGTTTTTACATCGGCTACATTGACTGCTCTAGGAAGCTTTGATAGATTAAATCAACAACTTGGATTAAAGTTATTAGAAAATCAGTATCTTCGCCTGGCATCTCCGTTTAATCATGAGTCAGTTGACTTTATAATCGCTAAAATTAAAGCAAGCCCAACACAGTCTTTTGATCATACTCAAGAAATTGCGCTAGAGTTAAAAAAACGTATTGATACATCAGCAGCCACACTCGTACTTTTTGCATCAAACAATCAAATGCAGAGTGTAGCCGACTTAATAGAAAAATCATTAGATTGTGATCTATTTATTCAAGGCGAATATAGTAAGAAAAATATTCTAGAAAGACATATTGAAAATAGAAAAAATGGTTTAGGCAGTATAATTTTTGGTCTTGATAGCTTTGCTGAAGGCGTTGACCTTAAAGGCGATAATTTAAACCACGTAATTATTGCTAAGTTAAGATTTAGCGTTCCAACATCGCCAATTGAAAAAACGACTCAATCATATCTTGAGTCGTTAAATCGAAATTCATTTATGGAAATTTCTCTACCAGACGCTTCATTAAGATTAATACAAGCTTGTGGGAGGCTCATAAGAACTGAGACAGATTCAGGTAAAATTACTATTTTTGATAACAGGCTAGTAACAAAGTTTTATGGAAAACATCTTATTAAAGCACTTCCAAATTTTAATATTATTGTAGAAAAAAGCTAATTTTAAATATTATCTTTTTTATCAAATTAAAGGTTAGCAGAATTTTTTGATAAATACTCTTCAACGCTTTCAGCTGATTCCTTCATTCCTTCATCACCCTTATTCCATCCTGCAGGGCATACCTCTCCATTTTCAGTATGAAAATCAAGTGCATCAACCATTCTTAGCATTTCATCCACATTTCTACCTAGAGGATGATCATTAACAACTTGATGACGAACAACAAAATTCTCATCAATTAAAAAAGATGCCCTTAAAGCTGCTCCCTCTGGGTGGACAATGCCATACTTTTCCATAATTTTATGATCCATATCAGAAACTAATGGAAAATCAATAAATCCAATACCACCATCATTTATTTTAGTATTTCGCCAAGCATTATGAGTATGTCTTGAATCAATAGAAACACCAATTAACTGAGTATCGAGCTTATCAAAAGCAGCAACTCTATGGTGATGTGCTAGTATCTCTGTCGGGCATACAAACGTAAAATCTAAGGGGTAGAAGAACAATACAATTTTTTTACCTTTAAAACTTGATAGTTGAAAATCCTCTACAATTTGCCCATCTGCAAGAACTGCTGTGGATATAAAGTCTGGTGCTTGCTGTGTAACTAAAACGCTCATAGTTTTGGCCTTATAGTAATGATTAATGTTTTTTTAATTCTGTAGTTAATACAAATATAATTTATTACTTTTAATTAGTTATATTTGTAGTGATATTTGGAGATATCTCCCTTAAGTCTGAGGTCATTTTTAACCTCTTCTAAAATCACTTTTCTAATAATTTTTTTTGGAATACCTAATCTCCTCATCGATATGAAATCTAGTCGATTAGTTTTTTTTAAAATAAAGACTTTGTATCTATACCAAAATTTCATTTCTATTTTTATATTCTATTAAAAAAGCCCTATGCAAGGAGGAAGACATAGGGCCAATTAATCACAGACATACACATTTAAAGGAAGTAAAAAAAATATGAATGTAATCAATTTATCACTTAGTTAAAACTCCTTTGATATTTGCTTCATCATAGTTCGGAGGGCTATTTTGAAGCTGTTGAAACAATTACCAATATAGAGCAGCATACGATCTTAGGAGATTGCATTAGGAAGCTGAATTTATTAGTAATCAATTTCGAACCTTTAATTAATTATTTATTAAATGATAATGATACTCATTATCATTAACAATTGCAAGCTATATTTAAAAAAATATTTAAATTAAATGATTTCAATGAAAAAATAAAGGCATTTAACTTAAAATAGGTCGTTAAGTACTTGAACTATTAAGTTATCAATGCACTCTATAAATCGCACTAAAGAAAGTCAAAAAGCTACCGTTATAGGAGCAATTATTGATTTTTTACTTTCTGTTATAAAAGTTTCTCTCGGAATCATAGGTCAATCAGGAGCCCTTATTGCAGATGGAATTCATTCTTTCTCAGATCTCCTCACGGACTGGGTTGCATGGTATGCCGCAAAACTTTCTGGAGAAGCGCCCGATGCGGATCATCCTTACGGACATGAAAGATTTGAAACGGTTGCGACTTTAGGATTAAGTATCTTTTTAGCAATAGTTGGTACTATTATTATTTTTGATGGATTTGGTCGTTTCAGCAATTCCAATGCTCTAAAGCACGAAAACTGGTTAATTGCTGCTGCTGCATTATCAATTCTTAGTAAAGAAGCTTTGTATTGGTATACAGTTAAAGTTGCTAAAAATATTAAGTCTGACTTACTTAAAGCAAATGCTTGGCATCATAGAACTGATGCATTTTCCTCTATAGTTGTTGTTATTGGAATAATAGGTGCTGCCAATGGATACTTTTTCCTAGATAGCGTTGCTGCAATTATAGTTGGCTTAATGATTATTTATATTGGCTGGCAACTTGGATTTGAAGCGACTAAAGAATTAGTAGATACTTCAATTGATCCAGAAGACATAAAAAATCTTCATAAAGCACTTGCTGATATTAAAGGTGTAAATAGCGTTCATACATTAAGAACCAGAAAAGTTGGTCATAAAAAATCGGCTGACGTTCATGTCCAGGTCAATCCATTTTTATCCGTTAGTGAGGGTCATATAATAAGTGTTAGCGTTGAGAGAGTTGCGAAAGAATGTATAGAGGAGCTTGATGACGTTACTGTTCACATTGATCCTGAAAATGATGAAGAAAAAGAAGATGCGCCTTATAAGGACCTTCCAGAGAGAGCCCAAGCATTAAAGATCATTAGTCAGTCGCTCAAACTTGAGAATTGCTCTTATGAAATTGAAAGAACCCAACTGCACTATCTAGAGGGTGAAATACTAGTGGACTTTTATCTTTCGGTGGATTATTTAGATAATAATGAAATTAGTACAATCAATTTTGATCTCAGCGAAATTATAAAAAAACTTCCAGGATTTGGTGAAGTAAAGGTTTACTTTAGTTAATTTTTATAGCGCATGGTAAGCATGACAAATTGCTCCTGCAAGAGCGTCTCCAGCATCTTCTTGCGGTGCTTTATTTAATTTCAGGAGCTGCTGTACCATAAAAGAAACCTGCTCTTTCGATGCGTGACCTCTTCCAACAACTGCCTTTTTAATTTGATTGGCTGTGTAATCTACAATTGGAATACCTTGGCCTCCAGTAGCAGAAATAATAGCGCCGCGAGCATGTCCAAGTTTAATTGCAGCATCAGGATTTGGCCTATCAGGCCTCATGAATACTCTTTCAATGACGACTATATCAATTTCATGCTTGGCGATAACCTCTTTAACGCCCTCATATATTGTAATAATTCTCTCATTTAAATCACCCTGAGTTCTGATACAACCACTACTAAGATATGTAAATTTTAGTTTATTTACCTCAATTAAACCAAAACCAGTAATTCTAGAGCCAGGATCTATACCAAGTATTTTCATTGGGATATTTTATCAGCTATGTAAAAACTAACCAGTATTTTAGTAAAAAAGTTATAATATTTTTTAAAAATTTTTAAAAGGAAAATTTATGGCAGTAATTGAGCTTTCACAAGCAAATTTAGATGAGACTATTAACAATAATGAAATTGTAATTATTGATTTCTGGGCTCCTTGGTGTGGTCCATGTATTCAGTTTGCTCCAACCTTTAAAGAAATCTCTGAGAAGGTTGATGGGGTGACCTTTGCTAAAGTCAACACTGAAGATGAACAAGAACTTGGCGCTCAATTTCAAATTAGATCAATCCCAACTTTAATGATTTTTAGAGATGGAATTGGAATTTTTTCACAGCCAGGGTCTATGTCTGGGAAAGACTTAGAAGACTTATTAGAAAAAGCTAAATCAATTGACATGGATGAAGTAAGAAAAGAGCTTGAAGATCAAAAGCAAACCTAGCTAAAAAAATCTAAATATTTCTGCTCACTAAAGCCCACCATTATTTTGTCATCCCTTATCATAACTGGCCTCTTAATTAAAGTTGGGTATTTCAAAATTAACTCATAATCAATATTATCTTTTTCACTTTCAGTTAATGTTCGATAGGTGGTTGAGCGCTTATTTATAAGAACCTCCAATCCAACTTTTTCAATCATTTTTTGAAGTTCATTTTTTGAAATTGGATCGACTCTAAAGTCTATAAATTCATGAGCTATATCATTACTAGATAAATACTTAAGAGCTTTTTTGACGGTGTCACAGTTCTTGATACCATAAATTTTATTATTGCTACTCATAATAAATATTGGAAAATATATTGAAGACAGATAAAAGCATAAATTACTTAAGTTTCTAAAAGAAAGGTTACTGGCCCATCATTAACAAGTGAAACCTGCATATCCGCTCCAAAAATACCGCTTTCAGTAATAGTACCCATAGATTGAGTTTTTTCAAGAAAATAATTGTATAGTTTTTCTGCTTCAGTTGGAAGCATTGATGTTGAAAAACCTGCCCTTGTTCCATTCTTAGTGTCTGCTGCAAGAGTAAATTGAGACACAATTAAAAGCTCTGCATTAATATCACGAATACTTAAATTCATCTTCTCATCTGAATCTGGAAAAACTCGATATGAGAGTATTTTTTTTACCATCTTATCTGAAGACATCATGTCATCTTGCTTCTCAATACCAATAAAAACTAGCAGACCTTTACTAATTTGACCCACTACTTTTCCTTCAACTTCAACCTTTGATGAGCTTACTCTTTGAAGCAAAGCTTTCATTTAGTTATGATGAGAGGTGAGAAATATCAGCAACAGATAAAAACAGAGCTCTAACTCGACTAATCAGAGCAAGTCGAGCCTCACGTACTTTTAAATCCTCTGTATTAACCATAACATTATCAAAGAATGTATCTATCACCTCTTTTAATTCAAGCAACGAGCGCATGGTCGTCTTGTAATCTTTCTTATCTGATAATTGTTTAGATAGTAACTCTGTAGCTTTATAAAGATTTTTTTCTGAGTCTTCAATTAACGCCTTTGAATTAAGGTCATTATGATGTTCAGTTGAATCTTTAAGAATATTTGCAATTCTTTTATTTGACTCAATCAAGCTCTTGGAATCAGCACTTTGAGTAAACTCATTAAGCGCTTCAACTCTCAAATGAAAATCAAACGGTGAATCTGGACTAACTGCCAAAACAGCTTCATAGACGTTGCTATCGATATTAGCATCTTTATAGTAGGCTTTTAGTCGCTCCATCATAAATTTATAGATTGAGTCAGAGATGCTTCTATCTACTTCCTCTAGGTGTAAATCTAGAGAAAATTTAATTAATGACTTAAGGTTTAATTCTATTTTGGCCTCAAGCAGTATTCGTAGCAATCCAAGAGCTAGCCTTCTAAGTGCATAGGGGTCTTTAGAGCCTGTTGGAGCCTGTCCAATTCCATAAATACCAGTAATAGTATCTAGCTTATCCGCGATTGCAACTACAAGACCTTCACTTGTGGAGGGTAATGTATCTCCTGAAAACCGAGGTTGATAGTGCTCTCTAATAGCTATTGAAACAGCTTTTGACTCTCCGTCATTAAGGGCATAATAACCACCCATAATTCCTTGTAAATCTGCAAATTCACCAACCATTTCACTTAAAAGATCAGATTTGCATAAAAGACCGGCGCGAGAAGATTCTTTAGGATCAAATCCAACCAATTCAGCAATATAAAAACTTAGGTGCTCTATCCGTTTCGCTTTTTGAGCCATGGAGCCAAGAGACTTCATAAATAAAACGTTATCCAGCCCATCTATTCTCTGGTCAAGTCTGACGGCCTTATCTTGGTTCCAAAAAAACTCAGAATCTGATAGTCTAGGATGAATAACCCTCTCATTGCCCTCAATAACTACTTTTAAATTACTCGATTCAATGTTTGCAACAGAAATAAATAATGGTAACAAACCACCCTTACTGTCTACTAAATGAAAGTATTTTTGGTGTGACTTCATTGCCGATATCAGAGCCTCGTGAGGAACTGATAGGAATTTTTCATCAAACTTTCCAGCAAAAGCTCTAGGGTACTCAACTAGGGCACAAACTTCATCCAGCAAAGATTCATCTATAACTACTTCAGCATTATTTTGCTTTGCTACTAATAAAACCTGCTCACGGATAATCTCTTTACGCTTTTTAAAATCAACAATGATTTGAGCACTTTTTGACATAACCAACTCATACTCGCTCGCGTGTGAAAGTTCAATAGTAAGATCTTTTTGAAATCTTAAACCCCTTGTAACTCTTCCACTTTCAAGTCCCATTATTTGTGCTGGAACAATCTCTTTATCAAGCATTACAACAAGCCAGTGGACGGGCCTAACAAACGAATGGTCTGCACTGCCCCATTTCATTGCCCTTGTAATTGGAATATTTTTAATTGAGCTTTCTATGATTCTTGGCAAGAGACTACTAATAATTTGACCAGCCTCTTCTTTTGAGTAAAAGTAGTATTCTTTGCCGCCTAATTGCTTTTTTTCAAGCTGACTTAAATCAACTCCACAAGATTTTGCAAAGCCATTAATCGCCATTTCTGGAGATTCTGTTGAAGGGCCTTTTTTTTCTATAACTTGGTCTTTTTGTTTGCTTTGTAGCTCTTTAATAGATACAGCCAAGCGCCTTGGGGTAGCGAAAGACACGATACTAGATGAAGAAATATTAATCTTTTTAAGTTCATCAGCAATATTGTTCTTAAGGGATTCTGAAAGCTTCAATAGAAGCTTTGGAGGCAGTTCTTCAGTTCCTAATTCCAATAAAAAATCATGTGTTTTCATAGGTAATATTTAGGTTAATTTACACTAAATATAAAGTAAAGCTCTTTGTCAAATACAGCCTCATCAGGAGCCCCAGGAAGTGGTGAGGCTTTATTTACAGCTCTTTCAATTGAGTCCTTGAATGACTTTCCAAGAGAACTATTACCAACATTAGCATTTTTAACATCTACCGCCTTAACATTTCCATCTCTATCTTGAACAACATAAACTTCAGCTGTCCAATCATCTTCAGCTGACTGGTACCTCCAAAAGGTTTTAACTCTGGCCGCTATATTATTTATATAAGCATTCTGAAGGGTATTAAGTTGATCCTCAATGATTAATGATCTTGCTGTATCTTGCTCATCTTGAACTTCTTTCGCAAGGAGCTGTCTATATTGAATTTCAGCTTCAGCCTCCTTAAGGGCTGCTATTTCTAATTCCAATAGATCCTTATTCTGCTGATCTTCTTCTAATTGTTTGGAAGCCTCTTTGACGAGTAATTCAGCATCTTTAGTTTTGGCTTCAATAGTGCTTTGCTTAACCTCAGCTGCTTTAATTTTAATTTCTAATGCGACGCGCTTTGCTTCTGCTAATTTTAATTTCAGCTCTTCAGCTATACGTTTTGCTTCTGCCTTCTTAACTTGCTTATCAACTTCTTTTGCAAGTATTTCAGCGTCCCTAGCTGTTTCTTGGGCTAGCAATACAGCCTCTTTTGCTTTAAGCTCTTCAGCTTTAGTTTTTGCTTCAGCCTCTTTTACTAATGCAGTTGCCTCTTTTGCTAATATTTCTGCCTCTTGGGTTTTAACCTCTTCAGCTTTTCGTTTTATTTCTGCAAGTTTTGTTTTAACTTCCTCTTGCTTTCGTCTTGCCTCAGCAAGCTCAATCTTTTTAGCCGCAGCCTCAACAAGAATCTCAGCCTCTTTAGTCTTAGCCTCTTCAGCTATACGTTTCACTTCAGCTTTTTTCGCCTTGTCCTGTTCAATTTTTGTCTTTGTTTCAGCATCAGCAATTATTTCATTAGCTTTGCTCGCTTGAATTTCAGCCTCTTTAGTCTTGGCCTCTTCTGATTTACGCTGAAGTTCTGCCATAATTTTTTTAGCTTTTGCCTTTAAAGCCTCCTGCTCTGCAACTTTCTGATCTTTTTGGGCAGTTTCTGATCTCTTTTCTTCACTTTTAATCTTTTGTTGCTTTTGTTTCTCTACGTCTTTTAAGCGCTCTTGCTCTGCTTCAATTATCTCCATATCAATCATAACTGCTTGAACTGGCGCAGAAGGCAAGATACTTGAGTTTTGCTCTGGAGGACTCCAGCGCTCAACATTTGCATACAGTAAACCAAATAGAAGAGATGCATGTAGGATTACTGCGGCCCAAAAAGCGATTGGATGTTTTTTAGATATCTTAACCATTGGCTGCATCATTGTATTGATGAGGCCTAAAATAAATAAGACGAATTTTTTTAGGTACTTATAAAGAACACTTGAAGCCTTAATAATGAAATTTTTAAATCCAGAGGTTTTAGCTTCTTGCACATCTAAAGACTTCCCTTTATCTTTTTCTTCTGAGTCTACTTCTGCTTTTTTAGGTATTAAGTTACTAAAAAACTGAGTAATTTTTTTAAAAAAATTCATAATTAGAATTCAACTAATTTGGGTTTTCGGTCATAAAGCCAACCTTATCAATCTTGCCATACTGTTTTAATACAGCAATAATTTCAATAACTTTTTCGTAAGCTACTTTTTTATCACCCCTAACAAAAACTTGCATATCTGGATAAATCTCTTTTCGAGCAAGCACTTGATTTATAGCCACATTTAATGAAACTGGTTCAAGATCTTCAATCGCGTCCATTCCAGGACTGGTCATTGGATTTATAAAGTAGTTTCCATCTACATCAACTGAAATAATTGAAGGCTGCTGGTCTTGGTAATCAACAACTCCAGCAGGGGCGCTTGGCAAGTCAACCTCAACACCTTGCTCAATAATTGGAGTAGTCATCATAAAGATAACTAAAAGGACTAACATTACATCAATATACGGAACGATATTGATATCTGCATGGATATCAGGCCTTGAGCGCCTAGGCAGTTCTATCATTTTTGTCTCTGTAGGATTACAAAAATCTCTTCCACAAATGCGGTGTACTTATTACCAATCTCTTCAACATGCGAAACTAATCTGTTGTAAGCAATAGTAGCCGGTATTGCCGCAAAA
This sequence comes from Candidatus Pseudothioglobus sp. Uisw_016, assembly GCF_048087635.1. GTDB lineage: Bacteria > Pseudomonadota > Gammaproteobacteria > PS1 > Pseudothioglobaceae > Pseudothioglobus. The sequence continues at coordinate 1,230,947 of NZ_CP159806.1, forward strand.
AGTCCAAAAGCAGTTGCAATAAGAGCTTCCGCAATACCAGGAGCAACAATTGCTATCGTTGCCTGCTTAACTGATGCAAGACCAATAAATGAATGCATGATTCCCCAAACTGTGCCAAAAAGACCAATATAAGGGCTCGATGATGCAATCATCGCAAGAATAGAAAGACTAGAATCAAGCCGATCAATCTCATTACTCGCAGAAGTATTCATTGACCTGTAAGCTCTTTCAGAATTCATAATTCGTAATTGACTAGACGTGGACTTGCTATGAGTAAACTCTTTGTATCCAGAGCCAAAAATATCTTCCATTGCAGTCCAGTCAGAGGCTAAAGGAGGTAGATTTTTATACAGAACAGATAGCTCACTTTCTCTTTCAAATTCTTGGTGAAAATTTTCAACATCATTGGATGCATCCATCAAAATCTTTTTCTTGGACATAATTACAGTCCAAGAGTAAATTGACATCAAGACCAATATAATCATAACTAACTGAACAACAAGTCCAGCGCTAAATATTAAGCCAACAATTGATAAGCTATTTTCTTCCATTTAGTTTCTCCATGATTTCTTGCGGAAAAGCGCAAGGCTTTAAATTATTTTTTAATACAGAAACTACCTTTACTTCAGCCTCAAATAATACCGTATTTTTCTCTATATTCGTTATTTTCTGAGCAAAAATTAAGCTCGCATGTTTAACTAATTCAATACTAGTTTGAACCTCAATAGTGTCATCAAGAAAAGCAGGTAATAAATAATCTGCCTTCATAGACTTCACAATAAAGACTAGCCCAATCTCTTCTGCAATAGTGGCTAGCTCAAAACCAAGTTCACGAAGATGCTCAGTCCTACCCCTTTCAATATACTTTAGATAATTAGCATAATAAACAACACCGCCAGCATCTGTGTCTTCATAATAGACTCTTACATTTAAACTACTCATTTACCATACAAGTCTTGAGTATGGCTAAGACGAACCTCTCCTATATGAGAGAAAGCAAGGTCTGTAGCAATTCTACCGCGCGGTGTTCTCATTATAAAACCCTGCTGAAGAAGGTAAGGCTCAATCATGTCCTCTAAGGTTGATCGCTCTTCACCAAGCGCAGTAGCTAAAGTATCAAGTCCTACCGGTCCCGCTGAAAACTTAGTAATAATGAGGCTAAGGTAATCTCGATCGAGCTGTTCAAGGCCTGCCTCATCAACTTTTAACGTTTCAAGAGCTTCTTTTGCAATTTGTATATTTATTACACCATTTGTTTTAACATCTGCAAAATCACGGACTCTTCTTAAAAGGCGATTAGCTATTCTAGGGGTTCCTCTTGAACGCTTAGCAATTTCTAAGGAGCCTTGGCCTTCGATTTCAATATTTAAAATTGAAGCGGACCTTTCTACTATCTCTTGCAGCTCTTTAACATTATAAAAAGTCAAACGATGCACTATTCCAAACCTATCTCTCAGAGGTGAAGTAAGCATTCCTGCTCTAGTAGTTGCCCCAATTAGAGTAAATGGTGGCAGTTCTAGCTGGACTGAGTGGGCAGCAACGCCCTCTCCTACCAAAATATCGAGTTTAAAATCCTCTAATGCGGGATAAAGAATTTCCTCAACAACTGGGTTAAGCCTGTGAATTTCATCTATAAAAAGAATATCGAATGGTTCAAGCTTAGTAAGTATTGCAGCCAAATCTCCAGAGCGCTCCAGAACAGGGCCAGACGTCTGTTTAATACCTGCACCCATTTGATTGGCAATAACATTGGCAAGCGTCGTCTTACCTAATCCAGGAGGCCCATAAATTAGGCAATGATCAAGAACATCTGAGCGTGACTTTGCTGCCTGAATAAATAAAGACATTTGTGATTTGACATCTTCTTGGCCAATATAATCTGCAAATGAATTTGGCCTAACTGAGGTAACCTTTAGATCCTCATTATTTTGATTTTCTCCGCCAACTAGACTATCCTCTTCAATCATCTTTAATAATTGTTTTAAATTTTATGGTCTTTATTTTAGACCAATAGATAGCTATATTTATTAATTATACAAAACTATCACTTTATCTTAAACTGCTTTATCTTTTGATGAAATTGAATAGACAATGTATAATTAATAGATTAAATTATTTTCGTTTTTTTAAATGTCGAATATTGCAATACTGAGTGTAAACCATCAGATAGCCCCAGTAGCAATTAGGGAAAAAGTAGCCTTTGCTCATGGTGAGCTTGCGCCTGCTATTTCTTCTCTACTCTCACTCAAAGAAATTAAAGGCTGCGTTATCTTTTCTACCTGCAACAGGTCAGAAATTTACGTCTCCCATGACTCAAAGAATATTCGTGATGTTTTAATAAAATTTTTAGCATCCAGTCACGGTATTGATCATCACTCTTTAATTGAGTATGTTTCTTATTATGAAGAAAATGAAGCCGTACAACATATATGTAATGTTGCTTGTGGATTAGAATCTTTAGTTCTAGGCGAACCTCAAATTTTTGGTCAACTAAAAGATGCTTATCAGCTTTCTAAGAATGAAAGCGCTTTAGATAAAATTTTAGAAAAATTATTTCAACATGTCTTTAAAATCGCAAAAAAAGTTCGTACTGATACAAATATAGGTTCTTCACCAGTCTCAGTTGCTTATTGCGCTGTTAAGCTAAGTGAAAAAATATTTACAAACCTATCAAGCCAAACTGTTTTGCTTATTGGTGCTGGAGAGATGATTGAGCTAAGTGCTCAGCACCTTAGTAAAAGAGGTGTAAGAAAAATGATTTTTGCAAATAGAACTATAGAAAATGCCCAGCCAATTGCAATTAAGCATGATGCCGAGGCGATTTCATTAAAAAGCCTATCTGAAAATCTTCATAGGGCGGATATAGTTATCTCCTCAACAGCAGCGCCTATTCCAATTATTGGAAAAGGCTTAATTGAAACAGTTCTTCATCAAAGAAAACATAAACCAATGCTACTTATTGATTTAGCTATTCCTAGAGACATTGAACCAGAGGCGAATCAACTAGAAGATGTATTTCTATATAGTGTGGATGATTTACAGCAAATTGCTAATAGCAATTTAGAAGAAAGACTAAAAGAAAAAGTTATTGCTAAGAAGATAATTAATGCAAAAAGTGTTGATTTTATTGAATGGGCAAAGAATATTCCTAATGAAGAGATAATTAAAAATCATAGAAGGCAAGCAAATTTACTTAAAGATGAGCTATTACAAACTGCCTTAAGAAAACTTAAATCAGGCTCAAATCCTGACCTAGTGGTTGAGGAGCTTGCTGACAAACTTACTAATAAATTACTACACAAAACTTTAGAGAATTTAAAAAATCCTAGCAGTCTTAAAACTGACTCTCATGAAATAGTCGAAAAAGATATAACAAATCCCTCTAAGATCGACAACTAATGAATCAATCAATCCTTACTAAATTAGAGCAATTATCCATGCGCCTTGAAGAAATCAACGCGATGCTCTCAGATCAGTCTATTGCCTCTGATCAAAATAAATTTAGAGAGCTTTCCATAGAGCACTCTCAATTAAGCCCAATAAATGACAAGTACATTGAATACTTATCAGTCGCTGCTGATATTGATGCTGCAGAAGTTCTTCTCCAGGAAGATGACCAAGACATTAAAGAAATGGCTGAGGAGGAAATTGTTTCAGGTCGAAAGATTTTAGAGCAACTAGAATTAGATCTTAAGAAATCACTTCTTCCAAAAGATCCGAACGACTCACGTAATATTATTATTGAAATTCGAGCAGGAACAGGTGGAGATGAGGCAAGTATTTTTTCAGGTGATCTTTATAGAATGTACACTCGATATGTAGAAAAATCTAAATGGCAGCTAGAAATATTAAGCTCTAATTTAGGAGAGCATGGTGGCTTCAAAGAAATTATTGCTCGAATAAGTGGCACCAACGTCTACTCAAAACTTAAATTTGAATCCGGCGCTCATCGCGTTCAAAGGGTTCCTGAAACGGAGTCTCAAGGAAGAGTTCATACATCTGCTTGCACCGTTGCTGTAATGCCAGAAGTTTCTAGCATTGAAGAAGTTAATATCAATATGAATGATGTAAGGGTTGATACCTTTAGAGCTTCTGGAGCTGGAGGTCAGCATGTCAACAAAACTGACTCTGCAGTTCGCGTAACTCATATTCCTACTGGAACAGTTGTAGAATGCCAAGATGGCCGCTCTCAGCATAAAAATAAAGCTCAAGCTTTATCAGTTCTAGCATCCAGAATTTTGGATGCTCAACAACAAGAACAACAGAAGGAGCAGGCCTCTCAAAGAAAAGAACTTGTTGGAAGTGGTGACCGCTCTCAAAGAATCAGAACTTACAATTACCCCCAAGGAAGGGTTACTGACCATCGGATTAATTTAACGCTCTACAAATTAAGCGAAGTCATGGAGGGTGAATTAGAGGCAATTATAGACCCACTAGTAATTGAGCAACAAACCAACCAATTGACCGCACTTAATGAATCCCTTTAACTGCCTCTATTTGGAAGGAATTGGGCAATAAAAAAGAAAACTCCTAAAGTAATAACTATGGCAGGACCGGTTGCTAAATCAAATGTAATTGAAGTGTAAAGCCCTAATAAAACAGAAACAATTGATATGATCATTGAGCTAAAAATCATTGCTATAGGTGAGTTTGAAAAAACTCGAGCTATTGCAGGCGGAATAATTAGTAAAGAGGTAATCAACAAAACGCCTACAATTTGGACTGAAACAGACACAGCCAGTGCTATTAAAAACATAAAAAGTAGCTCATAAAAGGTTTTATTAACGCCTTCAGCTTTGGCTAATTCTTCATTAAGTGTGAGTAATAACAGTTTTTTCCAATTAATAAATAATAGAAAAATAACAACAATCATAACAGAAAATATCCAATAGATATCTTTAGAGGTTATGGATAATATATCTCCAAAAAGATAAGAAAAATAATCTATATTTTGATCCCCAATAAAGCCTAGAACGACAATACCTAGCGACAGAGAAATATGAGAGAAGATACCTAGCACAGCATCACTCGACCAGAAGTCTTTTTGCTGCAAAAAAACAATCAGAGTTGCAAATAGTCCTCCAACAATAACCAAACCAAAATTAATACCCAGTCCAGTTGCAAGTCCAAGAGCAACACCTAAAAGCGCACTATGTGAAATAGAGTCCGAAAAATATGAAAGGCGCTTCCAAATAACAAAACAACCCAGAGAGCCTGCGATTATTGATACGCCAATTGCCGCAATTAGCGCCCTATAAATAAAATCATCCATAATTTATAAAGCCCTAAAAAAAAACTTAATGACAGTCCTTGCATAAGCCATAAAGGTATAGTGAATGATCAGTCAACTCAAAGCCATGTTTTTTTGCAATTTGAAGCTGATGTTGTTCAATAACATCATCTTGAAATTCGATAATCTTACTGCACTTCACACACACTAGATGGTCGTGATGTTCTAAGCCGCATAACTCATAGACAGCCTGGTTATTTTCAAAATTTAATTTCTGAACAATTCCAGATTCTTCAAATTGAGATAAAACGCGGTAAATTGTTGCAACACCAACCTCTTCATTTTGTTCAATCAGAACTCTATAGATATCCTCAGCACTCAAATGATGGTTTGGTGATTTCTCCAAAACTTCTAAAATCTTTAGTCTTGGAAGAGTAACTTTAAGACCAGCACTTTTTAAATCTTCTGCATCCATTTAAAAATCCTTAAGGTAAAATCTTATTTATATTTTATATGTTTTAACTAATGATGAAGAGATTAACTTTTATTCTACTTGGCTGTCTTATCTTGACTGGGTGTTCTAATTCTCTTCCTAAGGCGCCTGAACTTCCTAAACTGCCAAAGTTTACTATGCCAGATTTACCAAAAATGCCTAAGCTATCACTGCCAAGCTGGGCTAAGCCTAAGATGCCCTCAATTGATGTATATAAACCAACAATTCTGCAAGGAGTAATTTTAGATATTAAAGAAGTTAATCAGCTTCAATTAGGGATGTCAAAGCAGTCTGTTATGAATTTGATTGGCTCGCCAAGCATTATTGACCCTTTTCATCAATATCAATGGGACTACATTAATCACTCAACAATTGATGGTGAGATAGAAATTAGATACCGCTTAAGGCTTATATTTTCAGGTAATCTGTTATCTGAAATTGACAAGAGTGGCTTAGAGGGATTATTAAACTCTAATTAATAAAAGAATGTGTCTTTAAATTAAGCCCTAAGCTACTTCGAATCTATCGCCTTTATTGAGCTTATCAACTAAAATAATGATATGTCAAAGCTATCGGTTAATAACTTAAGTTGCCAAAGAGGCTATAACCTTCTCTTTGAAAACTTATCTTTTGAATTAAATTCTGGTGAAGTCCTTAGAATCTCTGGTCAAAATGGATCAGGAAAAACCTCACTTCTAAAGATAATTGCTGGACTTAATACTCCAGAGCTGGGCTCCATAGAATTCGACCAAAATCAATCAAATAGCGAAAAATATCAAATAGAAACTCTCTATCTTGGTCACTATGCTGCTTTAAGTTCGGAGCTTAGCTGCATCGAAAATCTAGAATATTTAACCAATCTAAATGCAGAAATTTTATCGCCAAATTTTCATGACGCTTTAAAAGAAGTTGGATTAGAAAATTATGAACATGAGTCTGCTGGAAACCTTTCTGCAGGCCAGAAAAGGAGGGTAGCATTATCACTTCTTTTTATTAGTCAGTCGAAAGTATGGCTTCTTGATGAGCCTTTCACCGCACTAGACTCAGATGGAATCAAGATAATTGAAAATCAAATTGAAAAGCATTGTGCAAATGGCGGTTTATGTATCTTAACAACCCATCAAGATTGCAATATTAAAAGTCTTAAGGAGATTTCCCTGTGAATATCTTTTTAACAACTCTAACCAGAGATTTAAAAATGGCATTTAGAAATCCATCTAGCTTTCTTAATCCTCTAATGTTTTTTGTTATTTCTATTTCATTATTTCCAATTGCTATAAGCCCAGATGCTGAAACATTAATGAATATAGCGCCTGGTATTATTTGGGTTATTACAATGCTTGCAGTACTTTTATCACTCAACTCCTTGTTTCACTCCGACTATGATAATGGCGTTCTTGAGCAAATAGTTATTTCACATCACCCACTTCCCTTAATCCTCCTTGCTAAAACTACTGCGCATTGGATACTTAGTGGGCTCCCAATCATATTACTTTCGCCATTACTTGGAGTAGCCCTATTTTTAGACTCTAATAGCATCTATATTTTAATGTTAACGCTGTGTTTAGCCACCCCTTGTTTGAGCCTGATAGGCTCTATAGGGGCTTCATTAGTTGTTAGTATAAAAAACTCTGGAATGTTATTATCTTTATTAATACTTCCTCTTTACATACCTATTTTAATTTTTGCAACAAGCGCAGTCTCTCAATCACAATTCAACCTTTCAATTAATGGTCAGCTCTATTTTTTAGGCTCAATTCTTATTATTAGTCTTATAACTGCTCCATTTATAAGTGCAGTGGCTTTAAGGGTTAGCTTGGAATAACCTTTGCATTCGATCATAAAAGATTATATAATCCTTACACGCTGATTTGTTTCGATTGCTAGCGTTGTCACTAAGATGACTAAAATAAGCTAAAGTTGGTGTTTTCCTGAGAAACCCACTTTAATGGTTTTTTTATTTTTTATAGGAATGCACTATGATATTTACCTCTGAATCTGTTTCTGCCGGTCACCCTGATAAAGTTTGTGATCAAATCTCTGACGCTATTCTCGACGCCGCACTAAAACAAGACATCAATTCAAGAGTTGCTGTTGAAACTTTAGTTAAAGATAATCAAGTTGTCTTGGCAGGAGAAATAACTACTAACGCTCAAATTGATTATGAAGAAGTGGTTCGAAAAACTATTCTTGGTATAGGTTATGACAAAGAAGAATATGGCTTTAATGGGAACACTTGTTCAGTAACTAACCTCTTAGGCAGACAGTCACAAGACATTTCTATGGGCGTTACAGAAAGTGAAAATCACGAGCAAGGTGCTGGTGATCAAGGGCTCATGTTTGGTTATGCTGAAAATTCAACAGATGAATTAATGCCAGCACCTATTATGCTTTCTCATCAACTTGTTAAACAACAAGCAGAGCTAATGCTAAACGGCTCCATACCTTGGCTTCGCCCTGATGCAAAATCCCAAGTTTCTTGTATTTATGAAGGCAATCAAATTGTAGGAATTGATGCGGTGGTTCTTTCAACGCAGCATGACGGTGACATCTCATTAGAAGAGCTTAGAGAAACGATACTTGAAGAAATTATTAAGCCGATCTTGCCAGAAAAATGGCTAACAAATGATACTCAGTACCATATTAATCCAACTGGTAACTTCGTAATTGGTGGTCCTGTTGGAGATGCTGGACTTACCGGAAGAAAAATTATTGTAGATACTTACGGCGGTATGGCTAGACATGGTGGCGGTGCTTTTTCTGGAAAAGATCCATCAAAAGTTGATAGAAGTGCAGCTTACGCAACTCGATATGTTGCAAAAAATATTGTGGCAGCTCGACTTGCTGAAAGATGTGAAATTCAAGTTTCTTATGCAATTGGCGTTGCAGAGCCAACGAGTATTAGTGTTGATACTTTTGGAACTGGAAAAATTCCTCACCATGAAATAGTGGCATTGATTAGAAAGCACTTTGATCTAAGGCCTAAAGGCTTAATCGCAATGTTGGATTTAAAACGCCCTATCTATCAACAAACTGCTAGCTATGGTCATTTTGGCAGAACTGAAGACTCAATTAGTTGGGAGAAAACTGATAAAGCAGATTTGTTAAAATAGTTTCTTTTTTAATTATTTTTTTGTATAATATCAAACTTACCAAGGAGCGTTGCATTGGGATACTTCTCAATCAGGCTTGGTAACCAAAACGACGCTCATTTTTTTTCAATTTAATAGGAAATAAAATGAGCGAATCAACAATAGATAATACTGGCTTTAAAGTTGCTGATCTTAACCTTGACTACAAAGTTGCTGATATTAATTTGGCAGAATTTGGGCGTAAAGAGATCGAGTTAGCAGAAGCTGAAATGCCTGCTTTAATGGCTCTTAGATCAAAATATAGAAAAGAGCAGCCCTTGAATGGAGCAAGAATTATGGGCTGCATTCATATGACAATTCAAACCGCTGTCCTGATGGAAACGCTAATAGATTTAGGCGCTGAAATTCGCTGGTCATCTTGCAATATTTTTTCAACCCAAGATCATGCTGCATCTGCGATGGCTGCAAAAAATATTCCGGTTTTTGCTTGGAAAGGTGAAACTGAAGAAGAATTTTTATGGTGCATTGAGCAAACTATTCTTCACAATGGTAAGCCATGGGATGCCAACATGATTTTAGATGATGGCGGCGATTTGACTGGCATGGTTCATGAAAAATATCCTGAAATGCTTGATAAAATCCATGGTATCAGTGAAGAAACTACAACAGGTGTTCATCGCCTTCTAGAGATGATTGAAAGTGGTGAGCTTAAAGTTCCAGCGATCAATGTTAATGATGCTGTTACTAAAGCAAAAAATGATAATAAATATGGATGTCGTCACTCATTAAATGACGCTATAAAGCGCGGTACAGACATGCTAATGTCAGGAAAGAAGGCGCTTCTAATAGGTTATGGTGATGTTGGTAAAGGCTCTGCTATGTCACTTCGCCAAGAAGGAATGATTGTAAAGATTACTGAAGTTGATCCTATTTGTGCGTTTCAGGCTTGTATGGATGGTTTTGAGGTTGTTTCACCCTATATCGATGGTATTAACACAGGCTCAATGGATTGCATTAATAAAGAATTACTGAGCACTACTGATTTAATTGTTACTTCAACTGGTAATACAAATGTTTGTGATTCGGCGATGCTAAGATGCCTAAAAGCAGGCTCTTTAGTTTGTAATATTGGTCACTTTGATAATGAAATTGATACTTTATATATGCGTGATAACTGGAAATGGGATGAAGTAAAACCTCAAGTCCACCGTATATATCGCTCTGAAAATAAAAACGACTACTTAATTTTGTTGTCTGAAGGTCGTTTAGTTAACCTAGGAAATGCAACTGGCCACCCGTCTAGAATTATGGATGGCTCTTTTGCAAACCAGGTTTTAGCTCAAATGCACCTTTTTGAGAAAAAATTTGCTGACCTTCCTAATGATCAAAAAGCTGCGAATGTCACAGTCGAGATTCTTCCAAAGAAACTTGATGAAGAAGTAGCTGCTGGAATGGTTGGAGGCTTTGGAGGCGTAATGACCATTCTGACTGACACTCAAGCAAAATACATTAATACTCCTAAAGAAGGTCCGTTTAAGTCAGAGACTTATAAATATTAAGCTTTCTCTTAGTTAAATAAAAAATGCGGGAAATCTTCCCGCATTTTTTTTAATAGTATTCAATACAAAAATATAAATGCTAACCCTCAAAAGTTGTTGGTGAGGTAAAATTTTTGTTATTGTTATTTTTAGTTCAAATTAATGTCAGCCTCAGAACTCGATACAACTAAATCATTTCAAAATTTAATCCTCAAATTACAAAATTATTGGGCTGAAAAAGGATGCGCTATTACTCAACCTTTTGATATGGAAGTTGGCGCGGGAACCTTTCATCCAGCAACCTTTTTGAGATCAATAGGACCTGAGCCATGGAAAGCTGCATATGTTCAGTCTTCAAGAAGACCAAGTGATGGTCGTTACGGAGAGAACCCAAACCGCCTTCAGCACTATTATCAATTTCAGGTTTTATTAAAGCCTTCTCCAAGTGATATTCAAGACCTTTATCTTGACTCGTTATCTTTTATTGGTATTGACCTAAAGATGCATGACGTTAGGTTTGTTGAGGATAATTGGGAATCACCAACATTAGGTGCATGGGGCCTTGGTTGGGAGGTCTGGCTTAATGGCATGGAGGTGAGTCAATTTACATATTTCCAGCAAGTTGGTGGCCTACCATGTAAGCCTGTTTCTGGAGAATTAACCTATGGTTTAGAGAGGTTAGCAATGTACCTTCAAGGTGTTGATAGCGTTTATGACCTTATTTGGACAGAAGGCTTAACTTATGGGGATGTTTTCCATCAAAATGAAGTTGAACAATCGAAATACAACTTTGAACTTGCAGATATTGAAGTTCTTTTTAGGCAGTTTGATGAAGCTGAAGTAATGAACTTAAAACTTATTGAAGAGAGCCTTCCTTTTCCTGCTTATGAGCAAGCTATGAAAGCGTCGCATCTTTTTAACCTTCTTGATGCGAGGCGAGCAATAAGCGTCACAGACAGAGCAAGATTTATTCGTAGGGTAAGGTCAATGAGCCAAAAAGTAGCTCAAGCTTACCTTGATTCTAGGGAAAGACTTGGCTTCCCAATGTTAAAAAAATAAGTCCTCATAAGTCAATGAGGCCCTTTCACTTCGTATATAGCAAAATTTTAGATTGGTCAGCCAGTCGATTTGCAATCTTATGGCTATCTCTGATAAGCTTTTTAGAGTCCTCGATTCTACCATTGCCAATTCAGGACTTATTGTTGGCCTCTATGTCTCTAAAAAATAGATCGAAGGCCTACTATTTTGCAACGATTTGTACTCTAGCTTCTGTACTTGGTGGAGTAGCTGGCTATTATATTGGAGTCTTTGCTATGGATCAAATTGGGCCTTTACTTGCTAACCTAGGTTACGAATCAAAGCTAGAGAGTGCGCAAATTTATTTTAATACTTATGGAATTGTGATTATTCTTATCGCTGGCTTTAGTCCAGTTCCATACAAGCTATTTACTATTTCCGCTGGAATGATGTCCATGGCACTTATCCCCTTTGTGGCCTTTTCTTTAATTGCAAGGGGTGCTAGATATTTTTTAGTTTCGTTTCTAGTAAGAAAATTAGGAAAAATGGCAGATCAATGGTTAAATAAGTACATAGATTGGCTAGGCTACTTACTTATTTTTATTATTATTTTATTTGTGTGGTATGAATACTAAATTTTTGACTCTTTTTTTACTTATTTTTCTCTCTGGCTGCTTTACCAATGATGCTGGACAAGTTACTGTTGTTGAAAAATCATTTAACAAAGTAGAGGCTTTACAACAAAACACTAAAGCAAAAACCAGTAATTCAAATGTTAACAATGACTGGTCTTTGCCTATTGACGCGTCAATACTTAAAACCTACTCTGAAAAAGACAGTCACTTTGGATTAACTTACAACAATTCTGCCGGTCAAGAAGTAAGGGCAATAAGAAAAGGCGAAGTAGTATATAGCGGTGATAAAATGACAAGCTATGGAAAAATGATTATTATCAAGCATGCTTATGGCTTCTATAGTATTTACAACCAAAATCAAGAGCTACTTGTAAGTGAGGGTGATATCATACAAAAAGGTGGGCTAATTGCTCTTACCAGCGACAAACTATTTTATTTCGAAATGAAAAAATACGAAGAACCTATTAATCCTTTAAAATATCTTTAATGAATGAATTTATCCAAAACATTAGTCCATTTCAGATGGTTGCAGCTCTGCTAGTACTTGCTGTTATTGTTCACATTGCTTTAAGCTTTGTTCTTAAGCAAATCACAAAACATTCTGGCAGTACTAAAACGCAAATAGATGACCACTTAATTCGTGCAATCTCCGCCCCTCTTAAGGTTCTAATTTGGTATGGATGGTTATACTTGTCATTGCGTGAACTAACATCAGAAATTCAGTCACTTGGTCAAATTGTTAGTTACATAAGCATTACACCTGTATTTATTTTGGCATGGGGAATCTTAAGATTAATTTCAAGCGTTGAAAACTTTATGCTTGAATCTGAAGGAAGCTTTGATAAAGATTCTGTAAGGTTATTTGCTCGATTAATGAAAATCCTTTTTGTTTTTGCCATTATTCTTGGAGTTGCTCAATTTTATGGCTACGCTATCTCTTCAATACTAACCCTAGGTGGTGTCGGTGGTATTGTCGTAGGTTTTGCTGCTAAAGACATGCTTGCCAACGTTTTTGGCGGTCTTATGATTCAAATGGACAAACCTTTTTCTACTGGAGATTGGATTCGCACTTCAGATAGAAGTATCGAAGGCGTTGTTGAAAAAATTGGCTGGAGAATGACGCGAATTAGAACCTTTAGTAAAAATCCAGTTTATGTTCCAAACGGAATTTTTGCAACCATTCCTATTGAAACCCCTTCTCGAATGACTAACCGTCAAATTTATGAGGTTATTGGAATAAGGTACGATGATATTGCGCAAATGGAAAGTATTATTGAAAAGGTTCAAGGCTTGTTAGCAAAGAACAAGCATATTGCGAATGATCAGCCCTGCCGAGTATACTTTGATGTATTCAACGCGTCTTCACTTGATTTCGTAATTTGGGCCTTTAGTTCCGATACTGAGGTAGGAGAATTTAAGAAAATGAAAGGCAAGCTTCTCCTTGATATTGCTCAAATAATTGCAGATCATAATGCTGAGATTGCTTATCCAACTCAGACTTTGCATATTCAAAAGACATAAATGAGCATCTCTAAATTATACGTTCGCACCTTTGGGTGTCAAATGAATGAGTACGACTCAGATAAAATGGGTGACGTCCTTAAAGAGTCTCATGGTCTCGAATTAACTGAAGACATTACTGAGGCTGACGTTCTATTGGTAAATACTTGCTCAATTCGTGAAAAAGCCGAGGAAAAATTATTTCATCAATTGGGTCGCTGGAGAAAATTAAAAGAAAAGAAGCCAAACTTAGTAATTGGTGTTGGTGGCTGTGTCGCCTCACAAGAAGGCGATCTTATTCTTAAAAGAGCGCCCTATGTTGATATGATTTTTGGCCCACAAACACTTCATAGACTTCCAAATATGCTAAATGAAGCCCTTAATGAAAATCAAATAAGCATTGATATCTCTTTCCCAGAAATTGAAAAATTTGATCACTTGCCTGAGCCTCATAGTGATGGCGCAACAGCATTTGTTTCGATAATGGAGGGATGTAGTAAATACTGTACTTTTTGTGTTGTTCCATATACAAGAGGTGAGGAAATCTCTAGACCATTTAATGATGTAATTCGTGAAGTGGAAATTTTAGCTAATCAGGGCGTTAAAGAAATCAACCTGCTTGGTCAAAATGTAAACTCCTTTATGGGCGTAATGGATGATGGCGAAGTTGCTGATTTAGCACTTTTAATAGCCATTGTTGCGCAAGTTTCAGGCATTGAGCGAATTCGCTATACAACTTCTCATCCAGTAGAGTTTAGCGACAGGCTTATTCAAGCTTATGCTGAAGTTCCGGAGTTAGTATCACATCTTCACCTGCCAGTTCAGAGTGGCTCTGATAGAGTTTTAGGGCTTATGAAACGTGGACATACCGCTATTGAATATAAATCTAAGATTCGAAATTTAAAGAAAATTAGACCTGATATTTCTATATCTTCAGATTTCATTATTGGCTTTCCTGGTGAAACTGAAAAGGACTTTAATGACACAGTTAATTTAATTGAAGAGATTGGCTTTGATAAATCATTTAGTTTTATTTACTCAAAAAGGCCTGGGACAATAGCATCAAGTTTTGACGATGATGTGAGCGCTGAAACTAAAAAACAAAGATTAGTGGTAATTCAAGACAAACTTAATAAAAATACTGAAGAAATCTCTAAATCAATGATTGGAAGTATACAAAAAGTCCTTGTAGAAGGTAGCTCAAAAAAAGGAGCAACGTTGTCAGGTAGGACTGAAAACATGAGAACAGCTCACTTCATTGGCAATGAGCAATTAATTGGACAAATCGTATCAGTTAAAATTACTGACGGTATAGGAAACTCGCTTCAAGCAGAGTTAATTTAAAACTACAACCTTAACCAGAGTTTAGAATACCAATAATATCGACCTTTCTCTTTATAGGGCATAGTGCAGTTATAGCGACTCCTTCCTGTCAAGAGTGGGGCTTTTGATTGAATACTTACCGCCTGAAGGCCGCTCCAATGAAGGTCTGCTAGATCCTGTCCAGAAACAAAACAAGAAAAGTTATTTTTTTCATAAGTAGTCAGTGGCCTTGAAAAAACTAAATCTAATAAGGGCTTGTAATCATTTAAAATTATTAAAGACTTAGGACTATAGCTCTTAATTGGCATGTCCACAGTTTGGACTTTCAGTGAAAAGCTGTCCATTTTTGCATAAGGCCCTGACATTGAGAATCTAGGTAAATTTAAAAAGTCACTGGTCTGACTTGCAACTCCAGACTGTTGTCCAAATGCAGTGTAGCCAAGTGCATCTAGATATGAATAAGTCTTATCGTCATACTCGCCATATGGGTAAGCAAAAAATTTGTCATTAACACCCAACTCCTTTTCAATCCTCTCTTGAGCATAAGAGATTTCATTTTCTAGTGTTGAAGTATCTTGATTAACTAAATGTAGGTGTTTACTGCTGTGATTATAAACATCTATTAAAGGCGCCATTTCCCGAAGCTGATCCCAAGACATCATTAAATCATATTTTTTATCAATAGACTCCGTTGATACAAAGACAGTCATTGGAAATTGATAATCAACTAGAAATGGAAAGGCCTCAGTATAGAATGACAAAAAACCATCGTCAGCAGTCAAACTAACGCATTTCTTAGGTAAATTTTGTTTAGCTTTAAGGCTTTCAATAACATTTTTTAAAGAAAGGACCTGGTAATTATTTTTCTTTAAATATTCTAAATGCTGATTAAACAGATCTGGTGAAGTGCTTGTAGACTTTGGCTCTTCATCTGAAAAACGATGATAAACAAGAATCACACAACCACTATCGCTTGCGTAGGAATTTAGTGGCAGCAAAAAACTTATTAAAATAAATAACTTTAAAAACATATTGAATATTTTCATAAGATAAATGATAAATTAAATAGTGCACCAAATCATGCAACTTAACATTTGTTTTCAAAGTAATTCAGTAAAATAAAACCCATGAAATTTACACTCAACATTCAAAGCTCTGAGCAACTAGCAAATATTTGTGGAGGGCTTGACAAAAATATTGAGAATATTGCCACTAACCTTGGCGTTAATATCTCCAATAAAGGTTCAGACTTTAATATAAAAGGAGAGAATTCTGCTTTAGCTGTTTCAGTTTTGCAGGACCTTCTTATTGTATCTGAAACTAAAGCAATCGACTTTGGTGACATAGATCTTTGCATTAAATCACTTAACAGCCCTAATGGAGAAGTAAAATCTGTCACAATTAAAACCAGTCGAAAACATATTCATATTAGAAGCGCTAATCAGCAAAATTATGTCAATGCAATTATAGAAAATGATGCTGTTTTTGCAGTTGGTCCAGCAGGGACAGGTAAAACATATTTAGCCGTTGCAAGAGCAGTTGAGGCTCTTGAAAGTTCAGATGTAAAGAGAATAGTTTTGGTTCGACCAGCAGTTGAAGCGGGTGAAAAACTAGGATTTCTTCCTGGCGACCTTAGTGAAAAAGTTGATCCCTACCTTCGTCCAATCTATGACGCACTATATGAATTTATAGGCTTTGAAAAAGTCAATAAACTAATAGAACAGCGAGTTATTGAAGTTGCCCCATTAGCATTCATGAGAGGAAGGACCTTAAATGAATCTTATATCATCCTTGATGAAGCCCAGAATACAACCATACCGCAAATGAAAATGTTTTTGACTCGGATGGGGTTTGGTTCAAAGATGGTAATTACAGGTGATGTTACTCAAATTGATCTGCCAAATCCAAAACAATCAGGACTAACAGATGCAATCAAAATTCTCAAAGATATTGAACAAATTGCTTTTTGTAACTTCGATGCCCAAGATGTTGTCAGGCATCAACTGGTTAAAAATATTGTAAGAGCATACGATAATGCATAATGATGGCAACTGACAACAAAATCATTGTTGGCCTTTCAGGAGGAGTTGACTCATCCGTTGCAGCTTTTCTTTTGCTTGAAAAAGGTTATGAAGTAGAAGCATTATTCATGAAAAATTGGGATGAAGATGATGACGATGAATATTGCAGCGCATCTCAAGATCTTGCTGATGCTCAGCAAGTAGCAGACCAGCTTGGGATCAAACTTCATACAGTCAATTTCTCTCACGAGTATTGGGAAGATGTATTTGAGCACTTCTTATCTGAACATAAAAAAGGAAGAACCCCTAATCCAGATGTTCTTTGCAATCAAAAGATTAAATTTAAAGCCTTTTTGGATTACGCAAAAGATCTCGGTGCAAAAAAAATCGCAACCGGTCACTATGCACGAATTGCAGAAGAGAATGGTAAGTTCCTATTAAAGTCAGGGCTAGATGGAAATAAAGATCAAAGCTATTTTTTGCATTTACTTAACCAAGAACAACTATCTCAAAGTCTTTTCCCATTGGGTGAAATTAACAAGCAAGAGGTTCGTAAAATTGCAAAAAATAATGACTTTCTTAATGCTGACAAGAAAGACTCAACAGGTATTTGTTTTATAGGCGAGAGGCCTTTTTCAGAGTTTTTAACCACTTTCTTGCCAAAAGAGAAGGGTGATATTATTGATCAAAATGGCGCCTTTATAAAACATCATGATGGGCTTCCTTTCTATACAATAGGTCAGCGCAAAGGACTTGAAATTGGAGGAGGCTTTAGCATTTCTCCCGAGCCATGGTTCGTTGCAGATAAAATTCTAGAGTCCAATAAAATTATTGTAGTGCAGGGTGACCACCCCTTGCTTTATCATAACTCTCTAATTGCAGATGATATCCACTGGGTTGATAGTCCTCCCAAGTCATCTTTCAACTGTAGTGCGAAAATAAGGTATCGACAAGACTCACAGAAGTGTGATGTAAGCCTAAATGATGACCAAACTATTAAAGTTGACTTTAATGAATCACAAAGAGCGATAACACCAGGGCAATCTGTTGTGTTTTATGATGGAGATATTTGCCTAGGTGGTAGCGTTATCAAATCAAAATCTAATGAATAAGACTGCACAAAAAACGCTTGCACTAGCAAGTATATTTCAATCGACAGCTTTAGTACATCAACTCGCTCTGACAGGTAAATGTGATGGCCATACTAATAAAGCAAGCCTTAGCAGTATTGTTAGTGAAAGTGACTCTATTGATGAAATATTTACCTCTCCCGAGGACCTAAAGTTAGGCTTTGATTCATTAAAATTAATTCTTGAGAAGAAAACCATTGATATGCACAATGTTATGCTCTATGCAACGGCCCTAATAAATTTAGAAAAAAAATTAATGAAAAAACCAGATTTATTAAATCAAATTTCAAATGAAATTAGTGTTATTAATAAACAGGAATTTTTTGACATTCACCATAGCAATTCAATTGCTCGACTGGCAGAGCTTTATAAAAATACAATTGGAAGTCTCAATCCAACAATCATGGTCCGAGGTGAGCAAATTTATCTTTCAAACCGTCATACTGCAAACCATATAAGGGCATTGTTACTCGCAGGAATAAGAGCTGTGTCTCTATGGAAAACTCAAGGTGGTAATACTTGGCAGTTATTGCTTAATAAGAAGAAAACACTTGAATGTATTAAATCTTTAGCAAATTAACCTAATGCAAACAAATGCTTGCATAAATGAAGGCGAGACTCTATAATTCGTGTTTTCGTAATTTAAGCATTAACTAAAAAATATGGCCAATTCAGCAGGTTCAAAAAAACGCGCAAGACAAGCAGTAAAGCGCAATAAACATAACTCTCAAATTAGAGCAAAAGTTCGCACCTTTATTAAGAAGGTTTCCTATGCTATTGATGCTGGAGACAAAAAAGAAGCAACTAGTGGTTTTACTGAAATGCAAAAAAATGTTGATCAGGCTGTAAGCAAGGGTTTAATGCATAAAAATCAAGCGGCCAGAAAGAAATCTCGTATTATTGCTCAAATTAAGGCGCTATAAAATTTGCTTACTGCAGGTTAATATATCGATAGCAAAATCATTGCTATAATTAAAGCCCTCTGTTGAGGGTTTTTTTATATTCAAATTTTTTACTCATATGATTAATGAAAGCGACAAATCATTATTTCGATCTACTGTAGATCAACAGAAACCTATCGATAAAGATGGTGTTAAAAAAACTGCTGCCTCTAAAAATGGGTCAGACAAACTGTTTCAAAAATATAGTTTTTTATATGAACCTAATATATCTGGCTCCGAAGCTGTAGTGCATTATAAATCTGGATTATCGCCAAAAGTTCTTAAAAAAATGAAACAAGGCAACATAGGTTCTACTCCATCAATTGACTTGCATGGCCATAAGATAGAGGAAGCATGCCTATCACTCTCTAAGTTTATTCATTTTCATTCGAACGAACGCTTTATTCATGTTATTCATGGAAAAGGTTATCACTCAGATAATGGCCTCTCAATTATGAAGTCTCAAGTAGTTCATTATCTAAAGCAACACCCAGAAGTGCTTGCATTCTGCTCCTGCACGCAGGAAATGGGCGGAACTGGGGCTGTTTTTGTTCACCTCAAAGCAAATGTTTAATATTGATGAAATTTATACAGTATCTAACTTCTTGAGGTTGTGTCGAAGCTCAATTGAAAAAAATGTGCCGCACTGCTTCATTCAAGGTGAAATTTCAAACTTATCTAAACCATCTTCTGGGCATTGGTATTTTTCATTAAAAGATTCAAGTGGTCAAATCAGATGTGCATTTTTTAGGTTAAATCAGAGAAAAGTACAATTTAATCCTGAAAATGGAATGTCTGTAATTATTAGAGGAGCGCCAACACTTTATGAACAAAGAGGAGATTTTCAGCTAATAGTTCAACAAATGGAGCCCGCAGGAATTGGAAACCTTCAGCTTGCATTTGACCAGCTAAAGAATAAGTTAAGGATTGAGGGATTATTTGAATTGGAGAATAAAAAAGACCTGCCCTTATATCCTAAAAAAATTGGCGTTATCTCTTCATCCACTGGTTCAGTTATAAAGGACATAATTAAAGTTTTAAATTCACGCTACCCTTTTGCCGAAATTCTGCTTTATGACACAGTTGTTCAAGGTGAAAATGCGCATAAAAAAATAGTTAAAGCGCTTCAAGCTGCCGACAGTCAAAAAAATTGTGATGTTCTTATTCTGGCAAGAGGTGGTGGATCATTAGAAGACTTATGGGCTTTCAATGAAGAAGAGCTTGCTCAAGAAATATTTAAATGCTCAACTCCCATAATTAGCTCTATAGGTCATGAAACTGATACAACAATTGCTGACTTTGTTGCTGATGTAAGAGCACCAACCCCATCTGCTGCTGCTGTTTCTGCAACGCCTGACCGAAACGTTTTAATCTATAAAGCATCTAAATTGAGAAAAAATTTGCAAGATTTAATGGTTCAGTCTTTAGATCAAAAGCATGCATACCTAAATATGCTTCAGCTCAAAATTATTGACCCAAGTCAACAATTACTTCAAAATGCTCAAAAACTTGATGACTACGAGATGCGCTTATTTAGGATTACAAATAGCCTAATTGATAAAAATAAGACAAATCTTAATCAACAAATAACTCGATTAAAAAACTACTCAGATTACTTCATTAAGCACCAAAAAAATCAATTAAGTAATAAAGCCAGTCTTCTTAATCTTCTATCACCTCTTAATACTCTTTCAAGGGGTTACACAATAACGCATAATGAAAAAGAAAAAGTTATAGTTTCATTTAAAAAAATTAATTCTGGAGACCATATTGTCACTAAATTTCATGACGGTAAAGTCATTTCAAAAGTTACAAAGAAAGAGGATAATTAGAGTACATCAACACTCTAGTAAATTTAATTATGCAATCTAATGTTTCATTTTTAAGACGATTAGGCTCAATTACTTATGATCTATTGCTTGTATTCTCATTTGTATTTTTTATTGCCGGAATAGTCATTCTTATCAACCAAAAAGAGCCTATCACTAATAGTCTTTTCTTTTATCTTTTAACGCTTCCAGTAATCTTTTCTTACTTCTCCATATCATGGGTTAAAGGTAAACAGACTCTAGGCATGAGAGCATGGAAGTTTGAAATTACCCAGCAAGATGGTGAAAATGTCACTTATAAGCAATCTCTTATAAGGTTAATATTAGCGATAACTTCATTAGCAGGAATTGGCTTTATATTTCAGTTTTTTAATAAATATAAGCTTCCATTGCATGATTACTATTCGAAAACTTACCTTACTGAAATTCATAAATAAATGAGCAATAGATCTGCCACAGGACTAATTGGGTTTATTAATAGAAATAAACTTACTCTGGTTCTCATTGTTATTTTATTTTCTCTAATAAAGCAGAATATTTTTACTAATAATTTCCCATATATTGTTTTAAATAAACAAAAAATAATCAATGATATTAAGAAAACTAATACTAATTTAATAGATCAAAATGCTCTTATTGAAGGTCAAATAAACAGCTTTACTGAAGAAGACTCAAGATTGGTTGAGTCTAAAGCTAGATTTAAATATGGCCTAATTAAGGAAGGGGAATATTTTTTTAAAATTAATAAGATTATCGTAACTGATAATTTAGAAGAAACTATTGATTCTTCTTTATAATTAATGGCATTATCTCAATCTTATAATGAAGCCTTTTGCTGACATGAATAATGATAATTATTACTTGATAATGCCAGCTAGTGGCATGGGGAAGAGGATGAAATCTGAAACCCCAAAACAATACCTCAAGCTTAGTAATGGCCTAACTATAATAGATCAATGCCTTAAAACACTTCTAAAGGTTGACGTAATTTCGGGCTTTGTCATTGCTCTTTCTGAAAAAGACACTTTATTTAAATCTTCAATCTATTTTAACCACTCAAAAATGTTAGCAAGTGCCAAGGGAGGGAAGGAAAGATTTAATTCTGTTCTAAATGCATTAAATTCACTAGCAAAGATTGCAAAACCTAATGACTGGATTTTAGTGCATGATTCAGTTCGCCCTTGTGTTAAAAAAATAGACATTGAAATGTTGATTAATGAGGTATCAAATCATCAAACTGGTGGTATTTTAGCTACCGGTGTTGTCGATACAATTAAACAAGTTGCCATTAATGGAAAAGTGTCTACAATTGATCGAAGCAAACTTTTTAAGGCTCAAACCCCTCAAATGTTTAGGTATGGAGTCTTAAAAGATGCATTGGAAAATGCAGTAAAACTTAATCATAATATTACAGATGAGTCTGAAGCAATAGAAAACCTAGGTTATTCAATTAAAATTGTTGTTGGCTCTTCAAGTAATATTAAAATTACTCAAATAGATGACCTTGAGCAAGCGAACCACTACCTTCAGTAAATTATGACTATAAAAACAGGCATAGGACAAGACTCTCATGCATTCGAAAAAAAACCTGGAAAGCCTTTAATACTATCAGGCATCAAATTTGATCACTCTTTTGGCTTAAAAGGCAATAGTGATGCAGATGTTGTCTTTCATTCAATCACTAATGCTATATCAAGCATTACTGGTATAAATATATTAGGGACAGTAGCTGACAAACTTGTGCAACAAGGAGAAAAGGACAGTAGTAAATACCTTCAACGTGCACTTGATGATTTGCATGAATGGAAAATAAATCATATAGCAATATCAGTAGAATGCTTAAACCCAAAAATATCACCAAAAATTGATCTTATGAAACAAAAAATTTCTACTATCTGCAAAATACAAATTGCTGATGTAGGCATAACTGCAACTTCAGGTGAAGGATTGACTGCCTTTGGAAGAGGCGAAGGAATTCAAGCAATAACCATCATAACCGTTAGCAAATCATGACTCTAATAGATAACCCCACACGCTCAAAAATTAAAAAAATACACTTCATAGGAATAGGTGGCTCTGGGATGAGTGGCATTGCAGAAGTTCTTGCTAACTTAGGTTACGAAATATCTGGATCAGACATTCAGTCCAACCAAGCAACAAAAAAACTTGAAGAAATAGGCTGTAATATTAGCTATACGCAAAAAGCTGAAAATGTTAAAGGCAAACAGGCAGTAGTTGTGTCTTCTGCAATCAATAAAAACAACCCTGAACTCCAAGAGGCTAGGCAGCAAAAACTATTAATTGTTCCAAGAGCTGAAATGCTGGGAGAGCTTATGCGCTTTCGCTTTGGAATAGCAATTTCAGGAACTCATGGCAAAACAACTACAACCAGCCTGATTGTTCACATAATGACTGAAGCAAAGCTTGACCCAACTTACATTATTGGGGGCATTATAAATGCAACCGGTATGAACGCCAAACTAGGAAAAAGTGATTATTTAATTGCCGAAGCAGATGAAAGCGATGCATCTTTTCTTCACCTTCAGCCCATGTTGAGTGTTATTACTAACATTGATGAAGACCACATGAGTACTTATAATCATAGCTATGACAACCTAACTGATGCCTTTATAAGCTTTACATCAAATCTTCCTTTCTATGGAGTTTGTGTTGCTTGTATTGATGATGGCGGAGTTAAGGGCATCCTTAAAAAAATTCATAGGCCAGTTTTGAGTTATGGCTTCAGTGATGATGCAGATGTCCAGGCATCAAATGTTAAACAGAATGAAATGAAAATGTCATTTGATGTTAACTGTAAAAAATATCAAAAAAAATTTCCTGTGTCACTTAATTTAATAGGAAGGCATAATATCTTAAATTCTCTTGCTGCAATTAGTGTTGCAATTGAACTAGAAATAGAGCTTAAGGTAATACAGAAAGCATTGTCTCATTTTAGTGGTGTATCAAGAAGGCTTGATTACCACCAGAATTTAACTGTAAACACTTATCTTATGCCACTCTTTGATGATTATGGTCATCATCCCAATGAAATCACTGAGGTTGTAAGTACTTTAAGAAATACCTATCCAGATAAAAGGCTTGTGGTTATTTTTCAGCCTCATAGATATTCACGAACTAGAGACTTATTCAATGATTTTGTGAGCTGCCTATCTAAAGTAGATGTATTAGTTTTACTTAATATATATTCAGCCAATGAGTCGCCAATTAATACAATTAGCTCATCAACCCTTGCTGACTCGATAAGAAGAAGAAGCTCAATCGATCCAATCGTAGTTAAAGATATTGATGAAATAATTGAAATAATTCCAAATATAGTTACTGAAAATGATGTAATTCTTACTCTTGGAGCTGGTGATGTCAATAAAATCCCACACCAGTTAAAAGATCATTTTCATGAATAAAAGATAATGCTCAAGTTTAATGAACCAATGTCAAAGCACTGTTCTTTAAGATCAGGAGGAATATCTAGTGAATTTCTTAAGCCTGAAGATGTAAATGAGCTCTCTAATTTTTTAAAAATCAATACAAAGCCTGTTCTAATGGTTGGGCTAGGAAGTAACCTATTGATCCGTGATAGAGGATTTAATGGCGTAACAATTAATACAAAAAATCTCAAAGATATTTCTATTTCAAATGGATTAATCGAGTCAGGAGCAGGAACCTCTCTCGCAAAATTATCAAGATTTTCTCAAGCAAATTTAAAATTTGGAGCTGAATTCCTTAGTGCTATTCCTGGAAGTGTAGGCGGCGCATTAGCGATGAATGCAGGTGCATTTGGCTCTGAGATATGGCAATATGTCCATTCAGTCAAAACCATTAATTTATCTGGAGAGATCCAAGAAAGATTTCCCAAAGATTATAAAATTTCTTATCGATCTACTCTTCATAAATTTAGTGACGAAGTTTTTATTAGTGCTATTTTTGACTTTAATTTAAAGCAGCCCAATGACAATGTTCGGGACCTGCTTCATAAAAGAAACTCGACACAACCAATCGGTTTAGCAAGCTGTGGGAGTGTTTTTAAGAATCCTAAAGATCGTTATGCAGCTAAATTAATTGAGTCAACTGGCCTTAAAGGCTTTTGTATTGGAGGAGCTTGCGTTTCAGAAATGCACGCAAACTATATTATTAATCAGAATAATGCAAGTGCTTCAGATATTGAAAATTTAATTACTCATATTCAAAGTGTAATAAAGAATAAACATAATATTGAACTTGAAACTGAAATAATAATCATATGATTGCTGTATTAATGGGAGGCTACTCAGCTGAGAGAGAAATATCACTTCTTAGTGGCCATGCTGTTTATGAAGCTCTTCTTAAAAGTAATGTGGATTGTTTCTCATTTGATCTCACCCATGAAAATCTTGAAAGTCTTTGGGAAAAAGAATTTGATAAAGCGTTTATTGTCCTACATGGCAGGGGTGGAGAAGATGGCTACATTCAATCCCAACTTATAAAAAAAGGTATCCCATTTACAGGGTCTAATGCTATTGCATCAAAGCTATGCATGAATAAAGCTACTACTAAAGACTTATGGAGTAATCATGGCCTTCCCCTATCTCCCTCAATCGTCGCTATAAAAGGGCAGAATTTAGATTCAATAAATTTTCCTCTTCCATGGGCCGTAAAGCCAACTTTGGAAGGATCAAGTCTTGGCATTACAAAAGTTAAAAATCTAAATGAACTTGATGACGCACTTAAAGCAGCATGGCATTATAATGATGAGGCATTAATAGAGCAATGGGTTGAAGGTGACGAATATACTGTTGCAATATTAAATAACAAAACGCTCCCAAGTATAAAAATTATTTCAGAAAATGATATTTATGATTATCACTCAAAATATGATAGCAGTAAAACCGAATACTTTTGCCCCTCAGGTTTAACTATAGCGCAAGAAAAAAATATTCAAATGATAGCTTTAAAGGCTTTTAATTTAACTGGAGCATCTGGCTGGGGTAGGATTGACTTTATTCTTGATAAAAATATGAAGCCATACTTATTAGAAATAAATACAGTGCCGGGTATGACATCTCACTCACTTGTTCCAATTGCAGCTAAAGCCTCCAATATAAGTTTTGAAGAATTAATAATCAAAATCCTTAATGGCTAGAGAAAGAAAAAATTACGTAAAGAAACAAAAAAAACCTTTTAAGTATTTTTTAAACAAAATATTTAAATTAGTCTTCTATATACTTTTTGCGCTTTCAATTGCCTTCTTGATATATCTTGTTGAAAAATCAACCCTACTTAAACCAAATATCTCATGGGAAATAAAGGGAGAATTGCAAGCCCAAGCTTATGAATATGATGAATTAATTAAACCTCTTCTTATCAATAAATATTTACTTAATCTCTCTCAAATTAAAAATAAACTAGAACAGAGTCCGTGGGTTTCAAATGTAGAAGTTGAAAGAATATTTTGGAATAGGATTCGAATATCATTAGAAAAGCATGATATTGCTATGCGATATGGAACTGATGGTTATATATCCTCTCGAGGCATATTATTTAAACCAAACTTCACAATTAACTCTGGAAAACCAATTGGAATAGTATCTGAATCAGAGGTTAAACAATTTTATTTTGACTTTACTATGTACCAGTCAATCCTTGAGCCAGTTAAAATTTCTCTTTTTGAAAGGACTTCCATTGATGAATTAACGCTAGATAACAATATAAAGGTTATTTTAGGATATCAAAAACAAAATGAACGCCTAGAGTTATTTATCAAATCTTTTGAAAAACTAAAGAAGTATAAAAAAATTAGAACAAGAGGAATTTTTGATATGAGATACCCTAATGGCTTTGCGTTGAGCTATTCACCATTATGACTTTGTAGCACAATGCTATGCTAATTGAAGTCCAGTAGATTGAGATAAAACTAAAGAGAGAATCTAGATAGTTATTTTCAATTAGGCCTATCAATGAAATTAAAATAAATGGGCCTATAAAATTGATTAAAAAAATGTTTAAGCGAGCCTGCCATGTCACTTCTATTCTCTTATAGGGCACATCGTTTGCTATTGATACTAAATTAAGTGTTAATGGGATAAGTAAAAGATAAAACGGTAGCAAATAAATTGAGGCAAGTGTTACTGCTTGGCCAATACCTAAAAGAATCGCCAAAAGAAAGAAGCGGCCAAACCTTAGGCTAGGCAAAACAAAACCAAATCGATTTATAGAATTATTCCCTAGAATTACAAGTCTATATATATTCATTAATATTGCCATTGAGGCATAAATAAACATTAGGAAATAAGATATGTGAAAACTAATATTTTCTGGCACTTCACTACCAGGCTTTAGCATAGATAATAAATGCACCAGCTCAGGCAAGAATGGAAGAGCTAAAAGTATTGGGAAAATACTGGCCTCAAGTAACTTCTTCCAATTAGAAAAAGCAAATGCTAAGGTTGCTAAAATAGTTTTTTGTATCGGGATATTTGTCATGATAAGTTTGAGTTAACCACGTTAATAGTAATAGTTAATTTATCGCCTGGTTGTAATATATATTCTTCATTCAAATCATTCCAAGATCTAATTTCTGCAATTTTAACATTATACTTTTGGGCAATCCTTGATAGGTTATCGCCCTCCTTTACCGTGTAAAAAATATCTCTATTAATATCAATTCCAGTATTCGTTATTTTAGCCAACTCTGTCTTGTTTTTGTTATCCCTTAAGATAACTAATTCTTTTCCAATAGACAAAGAGTCCGAGGGACTAATTTGATTCCACCTTAAAAGATTATTAATTGTGGTATCAAACTTAATAGAAATTTTCCATAGACTATCTCCAGCAACAACCGTATAGATAATTTTTTCTGAATTTTTTTGAATATTTAATCTACTTTTTTCCCGTTGATTATCTGACAAAGAATAGTAGCCCTCTGATTTTTGAGCTAAAGGGACAATTAAATACTTATCAGCCCTTATAGCATCATTATTAAGCTCATTAACGCTCATTATTTGACCAATTGTTGTATTGTAATTTTGTGCAATAACGCTAAGACTATCACCTTGCTTAATCTTATAACGAGTCCAACTAATTTTTGGTCTTTGGCCTTGCTTAGATAAATTGTCTTTAAAGCTATCAATAACTTCTTCTGGAAGCAGCATTATGTATGGCAGAGATTCAGGAGTTGCCCAGCGTTTCAATCCAGGGTTGTAGTTATAAATCTGGTCAATACTTAAGCCAGTCCACTGAGAAATAAGCGCTAAATCAAACTGTGAATCTAGTTCGACTTCATTTAAGAAGGGCTTATTATCGATCTCAAGCAGTTTTTGATTGTAGCGAGAAGGATTTTTAATTACTTGACTAAGGGCTAGGAGCTTAGGAACATACTTCTCAGTCTCCTGAGGTAGATCTAGGCTCCAAAAATCTGTCTTTTTTCCAAGCTTAATATTTGTATCAATTGCTCTTTGAATTCTTCCAGGGCCTGCATTATAAGCAGCAATAGATAGAAGCCAATCTCCTTTAAACATTTTATTTAGATCATTTAAATAATTAGCAGCGGCTTTAGTTGAGGCAAGCACATCCCTTCTATCTGCATGCCACCAGTCTTCTTCTAGACCATACATTCTCCCAGTAGAAGGTATAAATTGCCACAACCCTGCTGCCGTTCCATGAGAATATGAAAATGGATAGTAATCAGATTCAACAATAGGCAGCAAAGCAATTTCAATTGGAACGTTCTGCTTTTCTAGTTCAGAGACAACAAGATATAAAAAAGGCTCTGCTCTTTTTGAAATTAAAGATAGATACTCTGGATGATTACTTATCCAATCAATACGACTTTGAACTCTTGAATTAGAAACACTTTTAATACCCTGACGATTGGCAATAACTTGCCATAAATCATCCTCTTGAGAGTATTGAATAGTATTGACTGACTTACTCTTGAGGCTGGTTAAAGTTTGATTTTTATCAATGACCGATTGACAGCCAGAAAGAATCAAAAAGATTAATAAAAGAGCAGGTCTCACTTCTACTTCTTACTTGAACATTCGGGTGAATTAGGTGCAATCTGACGTTTTTTCCACTCTTCAGGGCTGTAGGTATGCATTGCCAAAGCATGAATATGCTTTAACTCTTCGGCAAAAAGCTTATTAATGAAACGGTGACGATCAATAAGCTTCATTTCATCAAAGGTTGGACTTACGACTACAATTTTAAAGTGCGACTCAGTAGCTGGCCCTGAATGCTGACTAGACTCATTACTAACTTCGCAATGTTCTGGACTCAAAGCTAAATCAAGTTGATTTTTTAAATGATTTTCCATACTAGGCATCGTCATTACTCACATTTGCGTATTCAAAAGAATCAGAAAAGAAGTTCTCTTTAACTAGTTGATGTTCAAGGCAGCTTTTAGCTGCTGCATTAACCATTACAGGTGGGCCACAAGCATAAACCTCGAATCCTGTTAAGTCTTCAAAATCTTTAATAACTGAGTCATGAACATAGCCTTTATTTCCATCCCAAGTCTCATTTGCTTCTGATAATACTGGAATAAAAGAGATGTTGGGGTATTTTTCACTCCATTCAGATGGAAGGTTCGAGTACAAATCGACTTCACTTCTTACCCCCCAGTATAAATAAACCTTTCTTTGAGACCCTATATTAATAAGGTGCTCTATTATTGCCTTAACTGGGCCAAAACCAGTTCCTCCAGCAATAAAAATGATTGGGCATTCGCTTTCTTCTCTTAGAAAAAAACTTCCTTTAGGGCCTTCAATTCTTAAAATTGATTTAGGGGCTAACGAATTAAAAATGAAGTTAGTGAGCTTTCCATTATCAACCAATCGAATATGGAGCTCAATCAGATTTGAGTTAGTTGGCGCATTGGCGATAGAGTAATATCTTGAGTCAAAATCTGAATGCTCTAAGTCAAGGTATTGCCCTGCTAAATACTGCAAAGATTGAGCACCAGGTATCTTTAATATTAGCTGGATTACATCATGATTCAAATGATTAATTTGCTCTACTCGGCACGGCATACTGCGAACTTCAATAGCTGCCAGAGAGTCAAGCTCATCAACTGCAATATATAAATCACTCTTTGCTTTGCACTGACAAAGCAATGCCATATTTGAATCAATGTCATCAGCGCTTAGAACTGATGGGATTTCACCATCATAATCAATCTCTCCATTAAGGATAACTGCTTTACACTGACCACAAAAACCATTTTGACAGCCGTATGGAAAATTAAGGCCATTTGAAAGCGCGCCATCTAGAACAGATTCTTCATCTCCACACTTGAATGATTTACCACTAACTTGATTTAAAACCGTAAACATAGTTTTTGGAGATAAAAAATATAAAGGTGCCATTATAATGTAGGTCTTATAGTTATGAACTTACTATTATTATGGCAATTGAGCCAATAAATTTTGTAGTTTTTTTGATGGGACCAACAGCCTCTGGAAAGACTGAGCTAGCTATAGAAATTAGTAAACACATTAACTCAAAATTAATAAGTGTCGACTCTGCCTTGATCTTCAGGGGTATGGATATTGGCACAGCAAAGCCTAGCAAGGAAATTCTTGCAGCCCATCCACATGAATTAGTTGATATTTGTGAGCCTGAAGATAGCTTTTCTGTCACCGAATTTATATCACTGGCAAAAGAACACATTAAATCGGCTCTAGCAGAAGGTAAATTACCTATTCTGGTTGGTGGCACTTCTTTCTACTTTAACGCTTTAGAGCATGGCTTATCAAAACTCCCTTCGTCTACTGATGAGTCTCGAAAGCATTTTAATGAACTTTTAAAAAGTGAAGGCACTGCAAAACTTCATTCAAAATTAGCAGAAATTGATCCTAAGTCTGCAGCGCGCATCCATTCAAATGACTCGCAAAGAGTAACCAGAGCACTTGAGGTTTTTCATCTCTCTGGAGAAACACTAAGCAAGCTTCAAGGCAAAAAAAATCAGAATAAGCTCGATCTTAGTATTAAAAAAATTGTACTCATGCCTGATAGAGCTATGCTTCATCAAAGAATTGAGCAGCGCTTTATAAAAATGATTAAAGATGGATTTCTTAATGAGGTTGAAAACCTTAGAAAAAATAAAAAACTCAACCTAGATCTAGCCTCTATGAGATGCGTTGGTTATAGGCAAGCATGGAATTATTTTGAAGGGAACTATAGCAAACAAGAAATGATTGAAAAAGCAATCATCGCGACTAGGCAATTATGTAAACGTCAATGCACATGGCTAAGGGACGAAGATAAAGCCCTAACATTAAATCAAATAGAAGTTGAAAAAGTACTTAAATTTCTTCAAGAACGAAACGCTTAAAAGTCTCTCCACGCTCATTAAAATTGTTAAACATATCAAAGCTTGCACACCCCGGTGAAAGTAATACTGCGCCACCTTCTGCCATTGAAGTTGCCATTGATGCCGCCTTTTTCATTGATTTAACAACTTCCACATGAGGGGCAGTAATTTGCTTTGAAAAATCACTACTGCACTCACCAATTAAAACAACTGCATTAACTTTTTCATTTATTAATTTAAAAAGCTCTGAATAATCCTCTTTTTTTGATATTCCACCAGCAATTAAGGTCAAGTTATTATATTTTTCAAAAAGAGCATTAATAGCAGTTATGGTAGAAATTGCGTTGGTTGATTTTGAATCGTTGTAGTAATCTATATTGTTTATTGTTGAAACAAATTCCAATCTATGCTCCAATCCTTTAAAGTCAATTGCAGCCTGAGTCATTACTTTTAAGGATAATCCAAAACGATAGCCCAACGTTAAGGCCGCCAATAGATTTTCTATATTATGTCTTCCAACAACCTTCAAGTCATCACTTGTAATTAGACGATTGCCTTTATGAAAAACTTCATAGGTGTTACCATTTTGCTTAGCGATAAAGTCACATCTTAAGTTACTTGATTCAATTCCATAGTAGTTATCTCCATCTACGCCATTAGCCAAATCTACATCTAGATTTACAGTAGAGAATTGGCAATACTTGTATATAGAAAGCTTAGAGGAAATATAATCACTAAATTTAGAGTACCTATCAAGGTGATCAGGAGTTATATTTGTAATTACGCCAGTTAATAAAGAAAGTTTATTTGTGTAATCTAATTGATAACTTGAAAGCTCAACAACATAGAGTTCCGCTTCATCACTTAAACTATCCATTACAGGCTTGCCAATATTGCCGCAAATAATAGCATTTTTCCCATCAGCAATTGCCATCTCACCTAATAATTGAGTTACGGTTGATTTTCCATTTGAGCCCGTAATACCAATAATTGGTGCCTTTGTATAACGTCCAAATAACTCAATATCACTAATAATAGGAACACTTTGTTGCCGAGACCAGTCAACAATTGACTCAGTTTCTGAGATTCCAGGACTAATTATTATTTCTGTAACGCCTTCTAAAAGTGACTTACTCCATTCACCAAAGTGGCTATCTGAAAGTACACTCTCCTTCTCTGCTATGTCAAGCATAGGTGGCTCTTGACGAGAATCTGCAATACGAAATGAGATATCTTTTTTAAAGAAAAAACGGGCTACAGAAAGTCCTGTAATACCTAACCCTAAAATAAGTTTCATTAAAACCTTGTGTTTTCGACCAAAATTGACTATATTTTACACTTTTACTTCACTATTTTATTATGCCTACAAATGTTCAAACAACTTCAAGCGCGATTGTAATAAATCGTACGTTAAGAAACACGTATCAGCTTTTGTCTGCTACGCTTCTTTTTAGCGGTTTAATGGCTTACTTATCAATGTACCTTAGACTGCCTTACTTCGGACTTTTAATAACGCTTGGTGGCTATTTTGGTCTCTTATTTTTGGTAGCAAAGCTTAGAAATTCGGCTTTTGGAATCCTAGCGGTATTTGCATTAACTGGCTTCATGGGTTTAACCCTTGGGCCAATTGTTGGAGCCTACACAACTGCTTTCTCAAATGGGGCAGAGCTTGTTGGAATGGCAATGACAGGAACTGCGGTTATCTTTTTATCGCTTTCTTTCTATGCCATTACATCTCAAAAAGACTTTAGCTTTATGTCCGGCTTCCTGACTGCTGGAATAGTAGTTGCATTTCTAGCGGGTATAGCGGCCTACTTTTTTCAAATGCCTGCTTTATCTCTTGCAGTTTCATCTGCATTCATTTTACTAATGAGTGGTCTTATTTTGTATGAAACAAGTAATATAATTCATGGCGGAGAAACCAATTACATCATGGCAACGGTTACTCTATACATTTCTATTTACAATCTATTCTTAAGCCTTCTTCACCTATTAGGTGTGTTTTCTGGCGATGATTAGTGATAGATAGCGATGGATATCGCGCAAATGTTGGCATTGTAATTACTAATGAAAAAAGGCAAATACTTCTAGCAAAGCGCTTTAAACAAGATGCATGGCAACTTCCTCAGGGTGGAATTGATACCGATGAAACTGAGCTAGATGCTCTCTATAGAGAGCTTGAAGAAGAGGTTGGTCTTAATCCAGACCATGTAACTCTTTTAGCTAAAACTCCTAAATGGCTTCGTTATGATCTGCCTGTAGAGCACATAAGGCGTCGCCAAAAACCAACCTGCATTGGTCAGAAACAGGTTTGGTTCCTATTAAAGCTTAAGTCTGGTGATGACAATATCACTCTTGATTCACACCATGATATTGAGTTTGATGACTGGAAGTGGGTTGACTACTGGAAACCAGTTGATGAAGTGATTGATTTTAAAAGAGCGGTCTATGAAGATATGTTAAAAGCACTTGCGCCAATCCTTTTTGAAAATGAACACAGCATTCCAATAAAACTTTCTCGGCCTCTGCAGTTTACTGCCATCAAGCTTTATTAAGGTTTTTCTTTATAATCTCGACCGGTGTCATTATGTGGGCCTCTATAAGCTTTTGAGCAGGCATGGAATCTCTTTCGAGCACCAATACCATTAGCGCAACATGCTCGTTCTGATTTGCTTGCAGTCTGTCATAGTTAGTAACATTTTCTTGAAGCCAAAGATTTCGGTATCGGGTAGATTTTTCATAAAGTGATTGCCTTATCTGAAAAAGTCTTGGGGAATTACAACCAGAAACTAATGCTTCATGAAATGAAAAATGTCGATTTTGCCATTCATCCATATCAATATTTTCAGATTTACTATATTTAGCTAATAAATGAGAAGCTGCAATTATTTTTGACTCCCAAAAATCGCCACCTTTTTTTATAGCCATATCAAGACATAAGCCCTCTATTTTTGATCTTGCCTGATAAATGTCAGTTAAATCATCAATAGATATATTACTAACATAAAAGCCTTTTTGGTTTTCAGACACAACTAAATCTTTGGCAATTAGTTGTGATAGTGCTTCTCTTATTGGACTTGTTCCAACTTTATAGCGATCTTTTAAAGTTTTAATTTGTAATTTTTCCCCAGGTGGGAACACGCCCTGAATAATATCACTAGTTAATGCATCAAGAATTTTAGAAGCTGTATTTTGCTTAGAAGTATCCATTCACTATTTTTTATGTAATTTAAAGTTAAATAATTTACAATTTAACCACAGTATAGCTTGAATTATTTAAAAATGTAGTTATAATTTAATAATGTCGACATTATTGAAAAATACTTAATATATTACTATGAACTCAAAAAATACTTTAAATGTTGGTTTTGAATTGAGCCAACACAAAAATAACTCAAGAGTTCAGGTCCTTAAGCTGTCAAAAAATACTGTAGAAAAATTTTCTAAGAAAATAGTTGATCATAATGTTCAATCAATTGAATATAAACCGTTTTTAAGGTTTTATCTTGCTGATTGTCTAAACAAGCTAACTGATGATACTTTAGGTAAATTTCTATTAAAAACTCTTAAGAATCGATCAACAGGAGCAATATTACTGGAATGTGAGCTATTAAATAACTCAACGATTAATGGAATAGAGTTTATAGATTTCAATGTTCTACTTTCTACGGCAATTTCTCATCTTATCGGCATTCCAAATCTTGATTCAATGTCTGGCAAGTTTTATGCCAGATTTAGTGTTAAAAATGAAGATAATAGTGACAGCTATCTCCGTCAAGCTCATCGCAGAATGGAACTCCACAATGATGGGACTTATGTTGAAGAGACTACTGACTGGGTAATCATGCAAAAAATACTTGAAGTTGATGTCGAAGGTGGTGATTCACTTCTACTTCATGTTGATGACTGGAAGGATTTGGACAAATTTTATCATCATCCATTAGCAAAAGAAAATCTTCAATGGGGGTCGCCCTCTAGTAAAAATATTACTTATAAAACGTCTCATCCAATTTTTTTAGAGGAGATGAGTGATGGAAAGCCAATTATGTCTTTTATTGATCAATTCGTTGAACCTTTGAATATTGAGCAAGGGCTTTATTTGTATGAAATGGGAGAGTCACTTGAAAAAGAGACGAATACTTCAAATATAAAATTACCCGAAGGCAGTATGCTTATTATTAATAATTATTGCTGGCTTCATGGAAGAGACAAGTTTATAGCCAAAAAGAACCTTCATAGAGAACTTCTTCGTCAAAGAGGTGTTTTTGCTGAAAATACTGGCGATAATGATAAATAATTTATTCCATATACACTTGTAAAAATGATGACGGATCTAATGTTCGACTATGTAGTTTTAGGAGGAGGTATTGTTGGCGTATCGACGGCACTTTCGCTTATTACAAAACACCCTGATAAACGCATCCTGCTTGTTGAAAAAGAGGAATCTTTCGCTCAACACCAAACGGGTCACAATAGTGGCGTCATTCATGCTGGTGTTTACTATGAACCTGGCAGCTTAAAGGCAAAATTTTGCAGAGAAGGATTAACAGAAACAATCAAATTCTGCTTGCTTCATAAAATCCCATATCAGCAATGTGGTAAGCTATTAGTAGCAACTAATGACACAGAATTGAAGCGGATGAAAGAGCTTTATGAGCGGTGCAAATCGAATGATATTGAAGTTGAAATTTTAAACGAAAAAACATTAAATGAAATTGAACCAAACATCTCTGGTATTGGTGCGCTTTTAGTCAAGTCAACTGGAATCGTTAACTATAAATTAATTACAAAGAAAATGTCAGAGCAATTTGAGTCATTAGGTGGCATGTTTCTTCTTAACACTAAAATAATTAATCTTAAAGAAGACGAAGATAAAATTCAAATAATAACTTCGAATGAAACATTCAGCTCAAGATATCTTGTTTGCTGCGCTGGGCTAATGGCTGATCGAATAGCAAAACTACTTAAAATTAAAATTAACTTTCAAATTGTTCCATTTAGAGGAGAATACTTCAAGCTTCCTGAAAAACATAACAATCTCGTTAAGCATTTGATCTACCCAATACCTGATCCAACTCTCCCCTTCCTAGGAGTTCACTTAACCAAAATGATTGATGGAAGCATAACAGTTGGGCCAAATGCGGTTCTTGGATTTAAGCGTGAGGGTTATAGTCAGTTTAATTTCAGCCTAAAGGACACCCTTCAGTTATTATCATTCAAAGGGTTTCATAAAGTACTTATGAGAAACTTTAAATCGGGCTTATATGAAATGAAAAATTCAATCTTTAAGAGAGGTTATTTAAAGGAGGTGCAAAAATATAGCCCCTCAGTAAAACTTAACGATCTCCAGCCATACCCTGCAGGAATTAGAGCACAAGCAGTTTTGGATGATGGCACACTTGTGCATGACTTTTTATTTGCTGAGAGCAGGCGATCAATCCATGTATGTAATGCACCATCTCCTGCAGCAACTTCAGCTATACCAATTGGAAAATATATTACGGATAAAGCGACTGAGGCTTATAACAAACTAACTTAATTTAAAAAACTGCCTTATAGTCTCAGCAAACTGCGCTGATTGAACGCTTTCAGGCTTCGCTTTAAGCTTAATTAAAGCAGGGTCTACAAATTCTTTTGGGATTGTTATATCTCTTCGAGCAGCTAGAAGGTCCTTTGTGAAATCAACCAAAAATTCGGGATGCGCTTGCATTGTAAGAACTTTATCTTTGATATAAAAACCAGCATTTTCACAAAAATCAGATTTTGCATAAACAGTAGCGCCGACTGGTGCTTGAAGGACTTGGTCTTGATGACAAATATTTAAGGTCACCTCTTCCAACAAGTTGCTCATGTAACCTGTTTTATTGTTAATTTGGTAAGTATGAAGCCCCAAACCCCATCCTTTTATTGACTTTTCAACATGACCTCCAAGCGCCTGGGCAATTAGCTGGTGCCCAAAACATACTCCAAAGATTGGAAGGCTGTCCTTATAGATATTTTTAATCAGATCACTGACTACTGGTATCCAAGAGTGCTCCTCATAAACGCCGTGCGGAGAGCCGGTAACAATCCATCCATCACACTCAAGGTGATCTTTTGGAAATACTGAATCAAGAATATTAAATGTTTTAAACTCAAACACCTTCTCTTCAGAATTAATAAGCGCAATAAGCATTTCTGCATAAGTACCATATTCGTCAACCAAGTCTTCTGAAGCCCTTCCAACTAATAATATTCCAATTTTCATCATATTCTTAAGAAATTAAATTTTTAATTTTTTCATTTTTTGCTTTGCTCTAATGACGAGATAATCATGCGCAATAGTCGCTGCAATAATTGCTGTAATCTCAGCATGATCATAAACTGGAGCCACTTCAACAACATCTGCGCCAATAAAATTTAAGCCATCTAAGCCCCTAATAATTCCTAAGGCCTGGGCAGAAGTTAAACCTCCCGAGACTGGTGTTCCAGTTCCAGGTGCATAGGCTGGGTCAAGACCATCAATATCAAACGTAAGGTATGCAGGGCGATCTTTAACGACTTCAATTATTTTTTTAATTACTTTATTTACGCCATTCTCATGAACCCACGGCGCATCAAGAATAGTCACCCCCTTGGTATTGCTATTATGAGTTCTTATTCCAACTTGTATGGAGTGCTCGGTATCAATTAAATTCTCTTTGATGGCTCTTGAAAACATCGTGCCATGGTCAAGCCTTCCATCTTCATCGGGCCAAGAATCTGTATGTGCATCAAAATGAACAAGCGCAATTGGTCCATGCTTTGCAGCGTGTGCCCTTAAAAGTGGATAGGTTACAAAATGATCACCCCCAAAAGTGAGCATCTCTGCCCCAGAGTCTAATATAGTTTTAGCATGGGCTTCGATTTGAGCAACCACATTTCCATGAAAACCATAATCCAATTCGCAGTCTCCATAATCCGTTACCGCTAATGTTTTGAAGGGGTCTATTCCATCTGGAAATGCTAATAATTCTGCAAGCTGAACTGAGGCTTCTCTTATTGCTTTAGGGCCAAATCTTGCACCAGGTCGAAAGCTCGTTGCAGCGTCAAATGGAATCCCACTTACAGCAATATCAACGCCCTTTAGATTCTTTGTATACTTGCGCCTTAAAAAACTAAGAGCGCCGCCATAGGTCATTTCATTGTCTCTGCCATAGAGAGTCTTTTTAGTGAAAGCTTGATCAGTCTTTATTTCTTCAAAGTCATCAGTACTCATTAATTTTTCCTATATGTTGAAAAACTAGCTTCATATTATAATCGGTCCATTAGCGAATAATATAGCATGCCGAGTTTCATACTTGGATTTCGCAAAAACCTTCCACCAGGAAAACTTTGTCTTGGAATCTTTGCCATAATATCAAAAGTCTCCCCATTTCCAGTAATTTTCTCAGAAACTAATTTTCCAGAGTAGCTAGCAAGAGCAACACCTTGGCCAGAATAGCCTTGAGCAGATATAACTTTTTCATTATGGAGAGTTGTAAAGAATGGTAGGCGATTCATTGTTATCGCAAGCTTTCCTCCCCAAGCGTAATCGATTTTTACGTCCTTTAAAAATGGATAAATCTTTTCTAAAGGCTTAGTAACTATGGGAATAATATTATTTGAAAGCTCTTGAGAATAATTCTCGCCACCGCCAAAAAGTAAGCGCTTATCAGCACTCATTCTAAAATAGTTGATTACAAATCTTGAGTCAGCAAAGGCAATGTCTTTTGGGTTTATCTTTTGAACAGTTTCATCGTCAAGCGGCTTAGTAGCAACAATATAGTTATTCATTGGCAGTATTTTTGATGTTAAGCTTTTTTCAAAATTACCAAGGTAACCATTACAAGCCAGAACAACTCGATCTGCTTTGATTGAGCCATCTTTAATGATTACCTTAACATGGTCATCATTAACTTTATAACTTAATGCAGGAGTATTTTCAAAGATCTTTGCACCTGCAGAGATAGCAGCTTTTGCAATCCCAAGAGCATAATTAAGTGGATGACAGTGAGCCTCGCCTTCATCATAACTACCCCCATAATATGTATTTGAGCCAGTCACATCTCTCATTTCATTATCATCCAAATACTCAATGTCATGATAATCATAGTTTTCATTCATATGATCTACATATTGTTTTGACTCTTCGCAATATTTTTGCTTATGATTGGGGTGGGCAATACCTTTTTTATAATCACACTGAATTCGATATTGATCAATTAGATGTTTAGCGTGATATTTTGATTTCTCGCCAATCTCCCATAAAACTTTAGCATAATCAACTCCTAACGTTTTTTCTAGATAGAACTGGTCTCTTCTCATGCCACCAGACACTTGGCCTCCATTAGCACCAGAGGCTCCAGATGCCAGCTTGTTGGATTCAAGCAGGAGAACATTTACTCCTTCTTTTGCCAAATAAAGAGCGGTCGATAGACCCGTGTAGCCTCCACCAATTATGCAAACGTCAGCATGCACGTCGCCAGTAAGCTTAGGTTGATCAATCTCAATATTTCGAGATGCTAGGTAATAAGATTGCACGCAAAGATAGTATTTACTTAATTGATTTGGCAGTCAAATCAAGACACTTCCAAACCTTTTCAATTATCTCGTCAATATGCTCATTAGTACAAATTAAAGGAGGAGAAATAACCATCTTATTTTTAATTGCCCTCATTACTATGCCATTCTCATAACAAAAATCCCGACATTTTCCAACAATCTCTCCACTATTATCAAATCGCTTGCAATTTTCTTTATCTTCAACAATTTCTATTGCTGCAAGCATTCCAAGTTGTCTAGCTTCACCCACCAAGGAATGATTCTCTAAATCCTTCCACTTACTTCCCAAGTATGGGGCGGTATTATTTTTGACTTGGTGAATTATATTAGTGCTCTCCATTAATTCAAGGTTAGCTATAGCTGCTGCCATACAGGCTGGATGTCCTGAATAAGTATATCCATGATTAAACTCTTCCTTAGCTGAAGCTAATACATCGACAATATCATCATGGACAATAACACCTCCAACTGGCAGATAACCCGAAGTTACTCCCTTTGCAAATGCCATTAAATCTGGCTTAAAGTTAAAATGTCCAGAACCAAACCATTCCCCAGTCCTTCCAAAGCCACAAATTACTTCATCTGCAACTAAAAGGATATTTCTCTCTTTACAAATTCTACTAATCTCTGGCCAATAAGTTTTTGGAGGAATAATAACTCCACCTGCACCCTGAATCGGTTCCGCAATAAATGCAGCAACGCGATCTTCACCAAGCTCGTCTATCTTTTTAGCAAGACTTTGGGCCATCTTAATTCCAAATTCATCCTCATCAATTTTTCCACCTGCCTCAACACAAGCATCATAATAGTAGGGTTGTTCTACATGTTCAATATCAGCAATTGGTAAGCCACCTTGAGCATGCATGGCGCTCATTCCGCCTAAACTGGCACCTGCCATAGTAGAGCCATGGTAAGCATTTTTGCGACTAATAATGACAGACTTAGAGGGCTTGCCTTTTGCATTCCA
Organism: Candidatus Pseudothioglobus sp. Uisw_016; assembly: GCF_048087635.1. Lineage (GTDB taxonomy): Bacteria > Pseudomonadota > Gammaproteobacteria > PS1 > Pseudothioglobaceae > Pseudothioglobus. Next base: position 1,271,531 of record NZ_CP159806.1, read on the forward strand.
ATAGTGTCTTGTTAATCTCACAACAGTATCATTTGCTTCAGATCCAGAACCACAAAAATAAACTTTATTCATCCCTTCTGGAGTTTTATCCGCAATCATTTCAGATAACTTAATTGCAGAAGGATGACTAGACCCAAAGAAATTATTATAGTAAACAAGTTCTTTCATTTGCTCATTCACAGCCTTAATAATTGATTGTTGACCATAGCCCATATTAACGCACCATAGGCCAGACATACTATCTAAAATCTTCTTACCATCATTGTCATAGATATAAACTCCATCTGCTCGGCTGATGATATGAGTTTCCTCAGGCTTATTGATGTAACTTAAATCACTAAAGGATTGAATTAAATGCTTGGCATTTTTTTGTTGGAGAGCTGATGTACTTATAGTCATGGGAATTCCTCAATTAAATTATCAACTTAAAATCGCAAGAAATTGAAATTATCTTGCAACACAATTTTAAATGTTATAGTGTAATACTTTTTTGAATCATGAGTAAAAAATAATTTATGATTGTTCAAAAGTAACAAAAAATAATTAAATAGCAAACTTTTAAATACATGACTAATATCGCTGAAGAATTTTTAAAGAATAACCCAGATTTAGAAAAAATTGAGTTTATCTATGTTGACTTTAATGGCATCCCAAGAGGCAAATATGCCGCACCAAAAACCCTAGTTAAAGCTTTTGATGGTGGCCTTAAAATGCCTATATCAAGCTATGTACTTGATGTTTGGGGTGATAACCCTAAGGGAACTGGACTGGTGATGTCAGGTGACGGTGATGCAATATGTAGGCCCGTTATAAGCTCACTAGCAGTCACGCCATGGAGCACTCGCAAGACAGCCCAGTGCCTTGTTAGCATGGAAAATGGTGATGGAGAGGCAATTTATGCAGACCCAAGGCAAATCCTATCTTCAGTTCTTGAGCGTTTTCAAAAGCTTAATTTAAAGCCAGTTATCGCACCTGAAATGGAATTTTATCTTGTTGATAAACAATTGCAAAAAAATGGCCATCCACAAATGCCAATCATTCCAGGCACTAACAGAAGATATGAAGATGTTCAGCTTCTCAACTTGAATGAGATGGATGACTTTGAAAGTTTCTTTGCCCTAGTAGAAAAAAGTGCTCACTCTCTAGGGATTCCTGCTGAGACTGCCATCAAGGAGTGTGCACCTGGACAATTTGAAATTAATTTACTACATCATGATGACGCCCTCTTGATGGCTGATCAAGCCTTTTTAATGAAACGCTTAATTAAAAACTGCGCTCGACAATTTAATATGAATGCCACCTTTATGGCCAAACCTTTTTCAGATCAAGCTGGCAACGGTATGCACGCGCACCTTAGCATTATTGATAAAAATGGTAACAATGTTTTTACAGTCGACAAAGATAAACGGCCTCAAGGTATCTTTGCTAAATCTATTGCGGGCCTTTTAAAGAATGCCCCTGATTTTCTTTCCTTTTATGCATCACACTCAAATTCATATCGACGTTTAGTTCATAATGCAGATCACGCTCCAACAACATTAAGCTGGGGTAATGAAAATAGGACCGCCCTAGTAAGATTACCGGAGGCATCCTCAAAAGCAACGCGTTTAGAGTTTAGGCTTCCAAGTGCAGACTCGAACCCCTACTTAGTATTCGCATCCATTCTTTCAAGTGTTTTGTCAGGAATAACAAATAAATATCCACTTGATAAAGAAACCATTGGAAATGCTCATGCGCAGCATGAAGCTGCATTAGGAATAACCTGGAGAGAGGCCGTTCAAAAAACAAGTGAATCCCCAGTAGTTAAAGAATTTTTTGGTGAAAAGTTTCAAAAATCTTATCAATGCGTCAAAGAATCTGAAATAAAAAGATTTGAAAGTACGATTACTGACTTTGAATATAACTCATATTTAAGGCATCTTTAATATATGATTAAATTGTAATTTCAAAAAAGGTGTGTATTAAAGAATAAACTTTAATATAATCCAGTTTATAAAAATAAAATAAAAGGAGAGTAATAATGAAAAATAAATTAAATAATCTACTTATTGCTGGAGCGTTAACATTTACCGCTCAAGCTGTAATTGCAGAAGAAGTAGTTAATGTTCTAAACTGGTCTGATTATATTGATGAGCAGGTTAATACAGACTTTACAGCTGCAACAGGCATTAAGGTTGTCTATGATGTGTTCGATTCTAATGAAGTTCTCGAAGCAAAGCTTCTTGCAGGAAGCTCTGGATATGACGTTGTCGTTCCTTCTAGTAGTTTCTTAGCGCGTCAAATTGAAGCGGGTGTCTTCCAAAAATTGGATAAATCAAAATTATCAAATATTGGAAACATGTGGAGCGACATTGAAGAGCAGGTAGCACAATTTGGTCCACTCAATGACTACTCTGTTAACTACATGTGGGGAACAACAGGTATTGGCTACAACGATGGTTTAATTAGTGAAAGGATGGAGAATGCTCCTACAACCTCTCTTGCTATGGTCTTTGATCCAGATGTCGTTTCAAAATTCGCTGATTGCGGCGTTCATCTTTTAAATGCGCCAACTGAAATAATTCCTGCAGCACTTGCTTATCTTGGTGAAGATCCAAGAAGTACTGATTCGGATGTTATAGCTAAAGCAGAAGCTGTCTTGACCAAGGTTCGTCCGTATATTCAAAAATTTCACTCATCTCAGTACATTGATGCTCTTGCAAATGGAGATATATGTCTAGTTGTTGGCTGGTCAGGTGATATATTTATGGCTCAATATGCAGCCTGGGATGCGGAGAATGGCGTAGAAATCGTTTATTCGATTCCTGATGAAGGCGCTCTAATGTGGTTTGATCAATTGGCAATTCCAGACGACGCTCCTAATGCTGATAATGCACATAAGTACATTAACTGGATAATGGATCCTGAGCAAATTGCAACAGCAACAAACTATGTTTGGTATGCGAATGGTAATCTAGCCTCTCAACCTCTCCTAGAGGAAGACCTTCTAAATGATCCAGCAGTTTATCCAACACCTGAGGTTATGGAAGGTTTATACATTAGCCCAACATACGATTCTAAATCTCAAAGAGTGGTAACACGTACCTGGACTAAAGTCACAACAGGTCAGTAACTTTAAACTACTATTTCCTTCATGATACTATGCATCATGAAGGGTTTTTAATTAGCATAATTCTATGTCCGAAAATATTAAAGTCAGCCCTTGGCTCGATTCAAGTCAGAAGCCGTATATCCAAATTCAAAATGTCACTAAGCGGTTTGGTGAATTTACAGCAATCGATAATTTAACTCTAGATATCTACAAAAATGAATTTTTCTCCTTACTGGGCCCTTCTGGTTGCGGGAAAACAACGCTCCTTCGAATGCTTGCAGGCTTTGAAAAAATAACTGACGGCAAGATTCTTGTGGATGGAGAAGATATATCTGAAATACCTCCTCACCTAAGGCCAATTAACATGATGTTCCAGTCCTATGCGCTTTTTCCTCATATGACTGTTGAAAAAAATATTGCCTTTGGATTAAAGCAAGATAATCTCCCCACTGACGAGATTAATCAAAGAGTAGAAGAAATGCTCGAGCTTGTTGAGCTTACTGACTTTGCTAATCGCAAACCTAATCAGCTCTCTGGAGGTCAAAGTCAAAGGGTTGCTCTTGCAAGAAGCTTAGCCAAGCGTCCAAAATTATTACTCCTTGATGAACCTTTAGGGGCACTCGATAAAAGATTGAGAGAACAAACTCAGTTTGAACTAATGGACATTCAGGAAAAACTAGAGGTCACTTTTGTTATTGTTACCCACGACCAGGAAGAGGCAATGACTGTTTCAAGTCGAATCGGCGTTATGGATTCTGGAAATTTAGTTCAAGTTGCAACACCTACAGAAATCTATGAGGCACCAATCAACAAGGATGTTGCTGACTTTATAGGTGACGTTAATATATTAAAAGGAATCTATAAAGGACAAAATGAAGTTGGCACTCAGTTGTTTTCTGAAGACTCAAATTCAATTGTGTTTGCAACACAAGAAGTTGGCGCCTCAGTTGAAGATGAAATGTGGTTCGCAATCAGACCAGAAAAACTTGAAATATCTAAAGTAGCGCCATCTCATGATCACAATATATTAAAAGGAACGATTGAAGATATTGCCTATGGAGGAAGCTTTTCCACTTACCATGTCAAACTAGATAATGGAAGAATCTTAAAGGCAATACGTGCAAATCGTGAAAGAACTAAAGAGCACCATTTAACATGGGATGATGAAGTTTACCTTCAATGGGCTCCACACTCTGCTGTGGTCCTTCTTTCTTAGCTTCCCATGAAGCTTATGCGAACAAATCCAAACTTTTTTAAAAGTATCTTTAATGGAAGAAATGCCGTAATTGCAATTCCATATATTTGGCTGCTTTTGCTTTTTTTACTACCTTTTATTTATGTTTTAAAAATAAGTTTTGCAGAAACAATTTATGCAAGGCCACCATACTCCTCACTTCTAATTTGGGGAGATTCATGGCTACCTTCAATTAAAGCAAGCTTTGATAACTATTTATTTCTTTTTAGTGACTCTTTGTATATTAAAGCCTATCTTTCAAGCTTAAAAATTGCCTTTATCTCAACAATACTAACTCTAATAATAGGGTACTCAATAGCTTACAGCGTCGCAAGAGCTCCCACCCGATGGAGGGGAATATTGCTAATGCTTGTTATTCTTCCTTTTTGGACTTCTTTCTTAATAAGAGTTTATGCGTGGATTGGAATACTAAAGACGGAGGGCTTACTAAACCTAGCTTTAATGTCCATTGGAATTATTGAAAAGCCACTCATGATAATGAACACTGATCTTGCAGTCTATATTGGCATTGTTTACTCTTATCTGCCTTTTATGATTCTTCCTCTATATGCAAATCTTGAAAAAATGGATATGAGTTTATTAGAAGCTGCAGCAGATCTTGGCTGCAGACCCTTTAAAACCTTCTGGACAGTAACTGTTCCACTGTCTCTATCTGGAATTATCGCTGGCTGCTTCTTGGTTTTTATACCAGTTATGGGTGAGTTTGTAATCCCAGATTTACTTGGCGGCTCTGAAACACTAATGATTGGAAAGGTTCTTTGGACAGAGTTTTTCTATAACCGAGACTGGCCAGTGGCCTCAGCAGTCGCAATCCTTTTACTTGCAATTCTCGTGGTCCCAATAATGCTTTACCAAAGATCTCAAGAGAAGGCAATCTCATGAAAAAATTTGGTAGCTTCAATATTTTCTCACTGATTGTTGGATTTTCATTTTTATATATACCAATAATATTATTAATTTTATTTAGCTTTAATGAATCAAGATTAGTTACAGTTTGGGGCGGTTTCTCAACTAAGTGGTATGGTGAGCTATTGCAAAACCAGGGTATAAAAGATGCCGCCTGGGTAACAATAAAGGTTGCCTTTGTTTCTTCAACTATTGCAACAATTTTAGGAACTATTGCTGGCCTGGTAATGACTCGTTTTGGTAATTTTAAAGGCAGAACTCTTTTTTCAGGGATGATCTATGCGCCAATGGTTATGCCTGAAGTAATCATTGGGCTATCAACTTTACTTATGTTTGTAGCGCTTGCAATTGATCGCGGTATTTTTACTGTGACTTTGGCTCATATAACATTTTCAATGTGCTATGTTGCTGTTGTTGTGCAGTCAAGAATGTCAAGCTATGACGACAGCCTTACAGAGGCAGCGCTTGACTTAGGGTGCACCCCATTTAGAACGTTTACCCTAATAACACTTCCAATAATCCTCCCAGCAGTTATCTCTGGCTGGCTTTTATCTTTCACTCTGTCACTTGACGATCTAGTAATTGCGAGCTTTACCTCTGGCCCAGGCTCTACAACCCTTCCAATGAAAATATATTCGATGGTAAGGCTAGGAGTCACTCCTGAAATAAATGCAGTTTCAACAATCTTAGTAGGAGTTGTTACTCTAGGAGTCATAACTGCCTCATTAATTGGAAGACGACAGAAACAACAAATCCTAAAAACGCAACATACGTGAAGGACATTTCAGCTCAATTGAACATTATAATTAGCACCTTTAAAGTTCAATATAAATTCAAGGATTAATTATGCTCAAAAATACTAGCCTTTTAAAAGCTCACGGCTACATCAACGGAAAGTGGGTTGGTGATGATGCTCAATCGCGTTTTGATGTGACTAATGCTTATACAAATGAAGTAATTAGTACTTTGCCTGACATGGGTAAAAAAGAAACCGATGAGGCCATCGATGCAGCAAATGCCGCATGGCCAGATTGGCGCAGCCGAACTGCTAAAGAAAGAGCAATTATCTTAAAAAAATGGTTTGATTTAATCATGTCTAATCAAGAAGATTTAGCCACATTAATGACAGCAGAACAAGGAAAGCCATTAGCAGAAGCTAGAGGTGAGGTTGGTTATGGTGCATCATTCATAGAATGGTTTGCAGAAGAAGGAAAAAGGACCTATGGTGACATAATTCCAACGCCTGCAAATGACAGAAGAATACTTGTAATTAAACAGCCAATCGGCGTTGTAGCTTCAATCACGCCATGGAATTTCCCGATCGCAATGATCACAAGAAAATGTGCTCCTGCAATTGCTGCAGGCTGTCCAGTTGTTATTAAGCCCGCTGCAGAAACTCCATTATCAGCACTAGCAATTGCAGAACTAGCTGAGCAAGCTGGAATACCCAAAGGAATAATAAATGTAGTTGTTGGAACTAATTCAAGTGAAATTGGACAAGCATTAACCAGCAGCCCAATTGTAAGAAAACTTTCATTTACTGGCTCAACTGCCGTTGGAAAAATTCTAACACGCAACTGCGCCGACACAATGAAAAAAGTATCTATGGAGCTAGGAGGCAATGCTCCATTTATAGTCTTTGATGATGCCGACATCGACTCTGCAGTTTCAGGCGCAATGATTTCAAAGTTTCGTAATACTGGGCAAACCTGTGTTTGCACTAATCGCTTTTTAGTTCAAGAGGGAATTTATGATGAGTTTGTAACTAAACTTGCTGAGGCCGTTAAAACTCTAAACGTTGGAAATGGAATGGATGAGGGTGTTAATCAAGGGCCATTAATCAGTCTAAAAGCACTTGAAAAAGTTAAAGATCACTTGTCAGATGCTGTTGATCGAGGAGCACTCGTTGCTGTAGGTGGAAAGCCTCATAAAAATGGTGGAACTACATTTGAGCCAACGGTCATTAGTAATGTAGACAGCTCTATGAAAATTGCAACAGAAGAAACCTTTGGACCTCTTGCGCCAGTATTCAAATTTTCAACTGAGAAAGAAGCGATAGATATGTCGAATGATACCGAGTTTGGACTAGCCTCTTATTTTTATACGAATGATATTAATAGAATATGGCGCGTATCTGAAGCCTTAGAATACGGAATGGTTGGCGTTAATGAAGGCGTCATTTCGAATGAAGTAGCTCCATTTGGTGGAATCAAAGAGTCAGGATTAGGAAGAGAAGGTTCGCACTATGGAATAGATGACTTTCTCGAACTAAAGTACATTTGTATGGGCGGGCTAAAGTAATTTTTTTTTAAACCTATTACTTTAATTTAGCTCAATAACTCTACTAACATTTTTAAACATGATTTCCAGTTCGCCTTTTCACTGGTTGGTATAATGGCGCATTTGAATTTATAAAATACAATAATGAAAGTTGGAATTCTTGGTCTTGGTACAGTTGGTGGTGGTGTTGTAAATGTATTGCAAAAAAATAGCGAATCTATTGAAAGGCGCACTGGCGTTAAAATAGAAGTTGTTTTAGCAGGCGTTAGAGATGTCAAACAAAAACGTATCTGCGATACCTCAAATATAAAGTTAACTATAGATCCTTTTGAGGTTGTCAATCACCCTGATGTTGATGTAGTTCTTGAGCTAATTGGTGGAATTGGACTTACAAAAGAGCTAGTTGAAACAGCCATAAACAATGGAAAACATGTCATTACTGCCAATAAGGCGTTGATTGCGAATCATGGTAATGAATTAATTAAATTAGCCAATAAAAAACAAGTACGGCTTTTATTTGAAGCCTCTGTGGCTGGAGGTATTCCAATTATAAAATCTCTCGAACAGGGCCTGAGTGCAAATAATATTGAATCGCTTGCTGGAATCATTAACGGGACGGGTAACTTTATTCTTACTGATATGAAGGAAAAGGGAAGGGATTTTGACGACGTTCTTAAAGAGGCACAAGCATTAGGTTACGCAGAAGAAGACCCAACTTTTGATGTTGAGGGTATTGATGCTGCTCATAAGTTATCTATTCTAGCTGCAATTGCATTTGGTACTGAACTACAATTTGATAAAGTTTCTACCAAAGGTATCAGTGATATAACGACTGAAGATATCATTCATGCTTCAGAGCTCGGTTATACAATTAAACATCTTGGAATAGCAAAAAGAGCTGGTGAGGGAATCGAACTTCGAGTGCACCCTACTTTAGTTCCAAATAAACAATTAATTGCACAAGTCGATGGCGTGATGAATGCAGTTATGGTTAAAAGTGATGCTTTAGGAACTAGCTTATATTATGGCGCTGGAGCTGGTGATGAGGCAACCGCTTCTGCAGTTATTGCTGATCTAAATGACATCATTAACAACCAGACAAGTAATCATATCTTAGGCTGGAAATCTCAACAAAAACTCCCTGTAATTAAAAGTGATGATATTCAAAGTGAATTCTTTTTAAGGTTATTAGTGAGTGATATTAAAGGAGTTCTTGCTAAAGTTACAGGGATATTTAATGACCATAATGTTAGTATAGATGCGCTAATTCAAAAGCAAGCCGATGAAAACAATAACGCTCATATTGCAATAACAACTGATAAAGTTAGTACTAAAACAATCATGAGTATCAAAAAATCGATTGAAATGAGCGACTTTAACCAAGCTGAAGTTCAAATTATACATATTGAATTATTAGACTAAACTAATTGAGAGAACTATGAGATATACAGGATTAATTGACAAATATAGAGACACTCTGCCTGTCAGCGACAATACTCGCATCATAAGTCTTGGTGAAGGTAATACACCATTAATTAGACTTGAAAATATCCCATGTGAAATGGGGACGCAAGTTGAACTATATATAAAGTATGAAGGATTAAATCCTACAGGATCATTTAAAGATCGCGGAATGACTATGGCAGTTACAAAGGCCGTAGAAAGTGGCTCAAAAGCAATTATTTGTGCGTCAACTGGAAACACTTCAGCTGCAGCTGCTGCCTATGCTGCAAGAGCAGGAATTAAAGCATTTGTTCTCATTCCAGAAGGAAAAATTGCACTAGGTAAATTAGCGCAAGCAATGATACATGGCTCTACTATTATTCAAATTAAGGGTAACTTTGATGATGGCATGCAGCTCGTTAAAGATGTTGCTGAATTTGCACCCGTTTCAATAGTCAACTCAATCAACCCTTTTAGGCTGCAAGGTCAAAAAACTGCAGCATTTGAAATTATTGAAGAGCTCGGTCATGCTCCAGATTACCACTGCCTTCCTGTTGGTAATGCAGGAAATATTACTGCACACTGGATGGGCTATACAGAATATCATGAGAACGGAAAAGCAGACTCGACACCTACCATGCTTGGTTATCAAGCTGAAGGAGCTGCTCCATTTATTCAAGGGTCAAGAGTTCATAATCCAGAAACTATTGCGACTGCAATAAGAATTGGAAACCCTCAAAGTTGGGATCAAGCTTTAAAACTTAGTAAAGAATCGAGCGGGTGGTTTGATGCATTTTCAGATGAAGAAATTTTAGCAACACAAAAGATGCTGACTGAAAAGGAAGGGATTTTTTGTGAGCCAGCCTCTGCAATATCAGTTGCAGGAGCCTTAAGAGATATAAAGTCAGGAAAAATACCTGATGGCTCGAGCGTTGTATGTACGCTTACAGGTCATGGCCTTAAAGATCCTGATACAGCAATTGCTCAATGCGATACTAGTGCAATGATCAACGTTAATCCAGCACTTGAGGAAGTAAAAAAAGCCATCTTAAACAATATGTAGCTCTAAAGGCTTTAAATTTGTGATAATAACTATCAAATTATGAGCAATAATAACTATAAAACAATTGATCAATGCATAGGAAAGACCCCTTTAGTGAGGCTGCAAAGATTAAATCCAAATCCTAATAATATAATTCTTGGTAAACTTGAAGGCAATAATCCAGCTGGGTCTGTTAAAGATCGCGCCGCCCTTAATATGATTACTGAGGCAGAAAAGAGGGGTGAGATTCATCCTGGAGACACTCTTATTGAAGCAACTAGTGGAAACACAGGCATTGCCCTAGCTATGGTTGCAGCTATTAAGGGCTATAAGATGATTCTAATTATGCAAGAAAATCTATCGCAAGAGAGAAGAGATGCGATGACTGCATATGGCGCAGAATTGATTTTAGTGACCAAAGAGCTTGGCATGGAAGGAGCGCGTGACCTTGCAAATCAAATGTGCTCAGAAAATAAAGGTCTTCAACTTAATCAATTTTCTAATCAAGATAATCCAAGCGCTCACTATGCCTCAACTGCCAGAGAGATTTGGAATGATACAAATGGAGACATTACTCATTTTGTAAGCTCCATGGGTACTACTGGAACCATTATGGGCGTTTCAAGGTATCTCAAAGAAAAAAATCCAGCAATACAAATTATAGGTATTCAGCCTGATGATGACTCACACATTCCAGGCATTAGGAGATGGCCTAAAGAGTATCTCCCCACTATCTTTGACTCAACCAGGGTGGATAAAATTATGGATATCTCACAATCAAGCGCAGAGCAAGCAACAAGAGATCTTGCAACTCGTGAAGGCATCTTCTCTGGTGTCTCAGCTGGAGGCGCGGTAGCTTCAGCAATAGAGCTTTCTAAGCAGGTTAATAATGCCGTTATTGTTACAATTATTTGTGATCGGGGTGATCGCTATCTTTCTACAGGGGTCTTCAAAGCCTAAAATCTAGATTTTTATATGTTTCTATCTGTTTTGAAGGCTAATTTTCTTCAAAAATATGTGTACAATTGTAAATTCGTAAATTCTTAAAATATAAATAGGAGAGACAAATGAGTATTAAGCTAGGCTTTACAAAGTCGTCGATTGCATTTGCAGTTGCGCTATTATCATTAAACATGACAGTTCAAGCAGGTGCAGTTTATGATTATATTAAATCAAACAATGAATTAATGATTGCAACTGATGCAAACTGGGCACCATATTCATACATTAATGATGCCGGTGAAATGGAAGGTTTTGACGTTGATGTTGGTAGAGAAATTGCTAAGCGCATGGGTGTAGAAGCTCGCTTCATCACTCCTTCATGGGATATTATTACTTCAGGAAACTGGAACATGCGTTGGGACGTATCAGTTGGTTCTATGACGCCAACAGAAACTCGCTCCGAAGTGCTCAACTTCCCTGCAGTTTATTATTACACCCCAGCTGGTTTTGCTGTTCATACAGATTCACCTATAACAACATTGGCAGGTTTAAATGGAAAAAATGTTTGTACTACAGCAGCCTCAACTTGGGAAATGTATCTTGAAGGAAGTCTAGATATGATTGATGCTCCAGCATTTACATATAAAGTTACTCCAGGAACAATTACTTCACTTGCTGACGGTCATACATGTCTTGATGACACTCGCCTAGGTGCTGGTGTTCGTAATGACGGTATAATTGATTCTATTCCGATGATTCAAGGCGCTATAGAAGACGGATATCCAATTCGTTTCTTAGGTGACCCTGCTTTCTTTGAGCCTCTTTCAGTAGCAACTGACAAAGGCAATGATGACCCTGAGTTGGATGCGGAAATTGTTAGAATTATTGCTGAAATGAAAGCTGACTACACACTAACTACGTTGTCAATGAAATGGTTTAAAAATGCAGATGGTAGTTCAAATGACTACACTATTGCGTTTTAATTAGAGCATTTAGTTATATAAGTTTTAATTAGTTTTAAAGAAAGGTATGTTCGTCGATACCGTTATTGAAGATAAGTCGCTGCACAAACCAGCGTTCCTTTTAGGATTATCAATAGCGGTATTGGTGTTTTTCTTTGCCTTTAATTTTACCAACACTATATTTGGTGAATTCCTCAGTCCAGTTATTGGAAATCCACAAGAAAGTGGGTTTTTTGGTCGACTGGTTGTTTCGTTTGTACTTTCAATAATATTTGTCCTAAATTTATTATTAATTAGCTTTGCTAGGTTGAAAATTCAAATATTCATTGTTTGGATTGAATTATTTTTTCTTTTTCTTGCTTTTGCCTACTCTTTTGATCTTGAGTTAGCGTATATATTTATCGGTGAGCCAAGCAAGATTTGGCTTATGATTTCTAAGGGTCTATTTACAACGATTTATATTTCAGCAGTTTCAATTGCAATTGCTACTGCTATAGCAATCGTTGGAGCTATTGCTAAACTTTCAAATAATGGCTTTGCTTATGCGATAGCAAGTTTTTATACGTCTTTATTTAGAGGACTCCCTCTTCTTCTACAAATTTATCTAATTTATATGGGCCTTCCTCAACTAGGATTCATGATTGATGCCATTCCTTCTGGTATTGCAGCGCTGTCACTTTGTTATGGTGCCTACATGACGGAGATTTTTCGTGCAGGTATTCAAAGCATACCAAAAGGGCAATGGGAAGCCTCAAGAGCATTAGGTTTTAAATTTGGACTGATACTTCGAAAAATTATATTACCCCAGTCAATACCAATTATAGTTCCACCAACTGGTAACCAATTTATTGCGATGCTTAAGGATAGTTCTTTAGTTTCTGTTCTTGGGATTTGGGAGTTAATGTTCATGGCCAAAAAAATAGGCTCAAAAGATTTCAATAATTTAGAAATGCTACTTACAGCTGCAATGATTTATTGGGCCCTGACAATTGTTCTTGAAATGATTCAGGCTCGCATTGAAAGAAAATACCAACAAAAGGCTTGATTGTGAATACTAAAGCTAAAAATGAAAACCCTGTTATATCACTGGATGGTGTCAGCAAATGGTATGGAGATTTTCAGGCGCTTAAAGATATAAACCTTGAAATAAATCTTAAAGAAAAAATTGTCATCTGTGGCCCATCTGGCTCAGGAAAATCGACTCTAATTCGATGTCTCAATCGACTTGAGGCTCATCAAGAAGGTAAAATTCATGTTAGCGGAGTTGAGCTTCATGAAACCATGAAAGATGTTGATATTGTTCGACGAGACATTGGAATGGTATTCCAAAATTTTAATTTATTCCCACACTTAACTGTCCTTGAAAACTGTATGGCTGGGCCAAATTGGGTCAGAGGAATTGATAAAAAAGAAGCCGAAAAAAGAGCAGTTGCTATGCTTAAACAAGTCAAAATTCCAGAGCAAGCAGACAAATATCCAGATCAACTATCTGGTGGCCAGCAGCAGCGAGTTGCTATTGCTAGGAGTTTATGTATGGAGCCTAAAGTCATGTTATTTGATGAGCCAACTTCAGCGCTAGATCCCGAAATGGTTTCAGAAGTTTTGGATACCATGGTTGAGCTTGCAAATAGTGGCATGACAATGATTTGTGTTACTCATGAAATGGGCTTTGCCAGACAAGTTGCAGACAGAATAATATTTATGGCAGAAGGGGAGATTGTGGAGCAAAATACTCCAGATGAATTCTTTAATAACCCAAAAAGTGATCGCACTAAAACTTTTTTAGACCAAATTCTTATCTAATAATTTAAATATTTTTAAAATAATCTTTAAAGGCACCAATAACTACCAAAATATCTTTTTTACTAATTCCTAAGTGGCATACTAACCTTCCTCGATCAAGATTAGAAATTATAATATTTCTATCAAAAAGGTGCTTTCCTAAGCTTTCTCTGTGCTGTTTTGGACAATCTACAAAAACCATATTTGTTTGATTTTCACCATAGTCTATAGTTAATTCTGATAATGATGACAAGCCACTAGCAAGATATTTTGCATTATCATGATCCTCTTGAAGCCTCTTCACATTATTCTTTAAAGCATACATTCCATAAGCAGCGATAACGCCAACTTGTCTCATGCCGCCACCAAGCATCTTTCGTAATCGTAAGGCTCTATTAATGGTAGCTTGATCACTTACTAAAAGTGACCCAATTGGAGCGCCTAAGCCTTTTGATAAGCATATTGATATACTATCAAAACTTTCAGTTAAAGCCTTCAGTGTTAGGCCTGAATGTATATGTGCATTAAATAAGCGAGCACCATCCAAATGTACTTTTAAACCTTTACTATGCGCAGCTTTTGCCAATGCATCAAGCTCCTGTTGAGGCTGAACTTTTCCAGAAAAAGTGTTCTCTAAACAAAGAAGTTTTGTTACAGCATAATGAGGGTCGTTATCTTTAATTTGACTGAGCATATCGCTTACTTTCATAGATCCAGATGCTGAAGTATCAATAGGACAAATCCCCACACCACCTAAAACTGAAACTCCTCGAGCCTCATAAACATTAGTATGATAGTGTCTTCCAATCAAAACTTCATCACCTCTTTGACAATGGGCGAGCATAGCAGTTAAATTACTTTGAGTGCCACTAGGAAAAAATAAGCTTGCTTCTTTTCCTAAGAGATTCGCTGCATATTCTTGTAGCTCGATTACCTCAATATCCTCTTGGTAAACATCATCACCAAGTTTTGTATTATCAATACTTGCAAGCATTTCATTGGATGGCAAAGTAACTGTATCACTTCGAAAATCTATTGGACTCTCTAACTTCTCTTGGTTAATAATATTTTTCTTATATTGGCTCATAACTGATTTACTCTTAAGGCTTGTATTCTGGATAGGCTAAAGTGGCTACAAGATGAGTTCTAGGTTCATCTCCACCATTAAGAGCGGTATGGTAACCCCTCGTATCCGTAAAATATACGGAGCCATCAGCAGGAAGGTGGGTGCAGTGATGGTTAACTATAAATAAAGAACCTGGGTTTGTATAAATTGGAATATGTATCCTTGGCTCAGGATCTCTATGCCATGAATTGCAATTAAAGCTATCTTTCTCTAATATGCGAACCCTTCCAATAGGGTAACGAGCTGACAGCTCCTTGTGAATGGTTTCAAAATAAGTACCCTTAAACACTTCAACAAGCTCAGTGAATGAACCTTCATCAACTAACTCATCCTTGGCTATCTCTTCATAGCTATCATCTAAGCGAGTATAGTAGCGACCCACGAGATTATTATCAGACTCAACAGAGCTATTCTTTCTGCGAGTCATCGCAAGAGCATGAAACCCTGATGCAGCAGTTTTAAACTCTGACATAGCTTTAACTTCATCAAGCGCTTCGCGCATTTGATTAATATCAAACTTAAGATTTAATTTGATAATGTGCTCATTGCCTTTAAAAGAAGCAACTGACTCAATATCAACTTTTTTATTGAGATATGAATTTAACTCTTTTATGTCTTGCGAGATGCTCATCAGTTTATTTTTTTTGAAATAAAGATTTAAATTATATAACTAAATTTTTAAAAAGGCTTAACAACAACAAGAATGATAATGCCAACAAGAAGTAAAACTGGAAACTCATTAAACCATCGATAAAAAGTATGACTACGTGTATTTTTATCTTCAGCAAATACTCTCACCAAATAGCCACAATAAAAATGATACGCAATTAGAACCGCAACTAAAGCTAGTTTAAGCTGAAGCCAATATTGATCAGCATAGACTTCCCAAGCATAGCCATAAAGCATCCAGACGCCCATAAGCGTTGTGATAATGAAGCTTGGCATCATAATGCCTCTATATAGTTTTCGCTCCATTACTTTGAAGCGCTCTATACTAATCTCATCAGTTGACATAGCATGGTAAACAAAAAGTCGCGGCAAATAAAACAGTGCTGCAAACCAAGTTATTACCGTCAAAATGTGAAAAGCCTTAATCCAAAGCATTTGAACTCCAAAATAGTTACATAATACCGTCAGAATACAATGAATTTATAGGATTAATTAAAGAAGTTATATGAAACACTATCTATTGATTAACAGTTATTATGTTGATTGGCATAGTAAAATTTGCCTAGTCTTTATAATTGAACTTTAATGCTAAACTTTTTTAAAAAAAATCAAAGCCCTGAGTCTGAAGGTGAGACAAAAAAACCTTCACTAAAAGATCGGCTATTTAAATCCAAAACTAAACTTGGAGATGGTCTTTCATCCCTTCTTGTGGGTAAAAAGAAAATAGATGAAGCACTTCTTGAAGATTTAGAAATGCTTTTAATTGGAGCAGATATAGGTATTCAAACAACTGACAAGGTTATTGAATCTGTGAGAAAAAAAGCATCTAGAAAAGAACTTAAGGACAGTGATGGTCTTTATGAACTTATAAAAATTGAACTTGAATCATTCTTAATAAAAGAAAATTTACTACAAACAAATGTTGATAAAACTTTTGTTATTCTTGTTGTTGGTATCAATGGTGCTGGAAAAACTACCACGATTGGTAAGCTTGCTAAGCTATTTCAAAGTGAAGGAAAATCTGTAATGCTTGCAGCTGGAGATACTTTTCGTGCTGCTGCTGTTGAGCAGCTTCAAGTTTGGGGAGAGAGAAATGATATTCCAGTCATCGCTCAAAAAACAGGGGCTGACGCAGCCTCGGTTGTATATGATGCTTACCAGTCAGCGATTGCTAAAAATATTGATATCTTAATTGCAGATACTGCAGGAAGACTACATACACAAGATAATTTAATGCAAGAACTTGAAAAAATTAAGAGAGTTCTTAAAAAGCATAATGAAGATGCACCACATGAAACTCTATTAGTTATCGATGGTGGGTCAGGTCAAAATGCGATTCAACAAGCAAATGAATTTCATAAATCCATTAACTTATCAGGACTTGCTGTCACTAAACTTGATGGAACAGCTAAAGGTGGAGTTTTATTTACAATTTCAGACTCTCTTAAACTGCCTATTCGTTTTATTGGGATTGGGGAAGCAATCGACGATTTAAAACCTTTTAATGCAAAAGATTTTGTTGATGCTTTATTTGATTAGTTAACTTATTCATGATTTTATAGAGCTACTGATAGTATCAATCTTCTTAGCAAGCTGAGTATCAAGCTTTGTTATTCCGCCCTCACTATGAGTAATCAAATTAATCTCAACTCTATTATAGACATTTGACCATTCTGGGTGATGATCCATAGCTTCTGAGGTAATTGCAACTTCAGTCATAAAACCAAAAGCTTGGATAAAGTTAGAAAACTTAAACGTCTTAGAAAGCTTTTCATTAACAATACTCCAGTCATTATGCTCTTCTAAATATACATTTAATTGTTTATTAGTTAAAATCAAATTAAACCTCGTTTAAGAGCTCTTTTGCTCCCATAGATAATAGCTTATTAGCAACAAGCTGACCTAATACCTTTGGCTTTGATATATCGCCACTTTCTTCTACCCTCAAAATAACTCCAGAATCAACATTACCGACCATACCCTTAAGTCTCATCTCAGTGTTATTACTGGTTGCGTAGCCACCAATTGCAACTGAACATCCACCCTCAAGAGTGGAATTCATTGCCCTTTCAGCACAAACCTCATTCATGGTTTTTTTATTTACAAGCGGCTCAATAAGTCTAATTATGTCCATATCACCTTTTATAATCTCTATACCTAAAGCACCCTGACCAACTGCTGGTAGGGATTTTTCAGCACTCAGATGCTGCTTAATTCTACCTTCAAAACCCAGCCTTATAAGGCCTGAGCATGCCAAAATAATAGCGTCATACTGACCTTCATCTAGCTTTCTTAATCGAGTATTAACATTTCCTCTTAAATCTAAAATGGCCAAATCAGGTCTTAATGCTTTTAATTGAACTATACGCCTTAAACTACAAGAACCAACTCTAGCTCCATGTGGAAGTTCACTTATGCTATCAAAATCATTTGAAACAAATGCATCAAAAGGATTTTCTCGTTCCAAAATTGCTCCAACCTCGAATTCCTTTGGAAGCTCATAAGGAACATCTTTCATAGAATGAACAGCAATATCAGCCTTTCCTTCCAGAATACCTATTTCGAGCTCTTTAATGAATAGGCTTTTACCGCCAATTTTTGAAAGTGGTGAATTTAATATCTTATCACCCTGAGTAGTCATTTTTACCAACTCAACCTCTATATCAGGATTAAAAAATTGCAGTCTTGACTTTACAAACTCTGCCTGCCAAAGGGCCAGAGGGCTTTTACGTGTTGCAATTTTAAGCACTGTGATAATGTCTCCAATTCAATTTACTACCAACAATATTTTATCGAGTGTTTATTAATAATGTTGGCTTTTCCAATTATATTTATAATGATAAAAAATATATTTTTAGTAATCAATACTCACCTAAAAAAGGTTTTTATATTATTTTCAGTAACTTATCCCCTATATAGTGGAATAATGTGCAGTTATTGAAATTCGTATTAATGACAGAGTAAATTGAACTATGAAGTCTAAAAAAAATCATTTATGGGGTGGGCGCTTTAATCAGCCAACAGATGAATTTGTCAAAATTTTTGGCGCATCTGTTACTTTTGATAAAGTTCTTGCACTCTATGACATTGAGGGTTCTATTGCTCATGCAACAATGCTCTGTGAAGTTAATGTCCTTACAAGCACTGAGCTAAAAAAAATTCTTGAAGGTCTTGATAAAGTCAAAGATGAAATAGTTAATGATCAATTTAGCTGGTCAGTTGAACTGGAAGATGTTCACATGAATATTGAATCAAGGTTAACTGAAATTTGTGGAGATTCAGGGAAAAAACTTCATACTGGTCGCTCTCGAAATGATCAAGTTGCGACTGACATTAGACTATACCTTAGAGATCAAGTGCTGCTAATTACAAAAGAGTTAGAAAGACTTTTAAATGCTCTTCTTGATCTAGCAGAGCAAGAAAAAGAAACGATTATGCCTGGGTTTACTCACCTTCAAGCTGCTCAGCCAATTAGCTTTGGCCATCATTTACTGGCCTATTTTGAGATGCTCAAGCGAGATCGTGAGCGCCTGCAAGAGAGCTTTAAAAGAATTAATACAATGCCATTAGGGAGCGCTGCTCTTGCGGGAACTAGTTATCCAATTAATCGCGAACGTACTGCTGAACTTTTAGGATTTGAGCGAATAAGCTTAAACTCGATTGATGCTGTCAGTGACCGCGATTTTGCGATTGAGTTTGCTTCAAATGCGAGTCTAATTATGATGCATCTTTCAAGGTTTTCTGAAGAGCTAATTCTATGGTCAAGCGCACAATTTGAATTCATATCTCTTCCTGATAGCTTTTGCACGGGCTCATCCATTATGCCTCAAAAGAAAAATCCAGATGTTCCAGAATTAGTGCGAGGTAAGACTGGCCGAGTAACTGGTAATTTAATTTCCCTATTAACAATAATGAAAGGTCAGCCATTGGCATACAACAAGGATAACCAGGAAGATAAAGAGCCGCTATTTGATAGTGTTGAAACTATTTATTCTTGTCTTCGTGTTTTTGCTGATATGGTTCCAACGATCAAAACTAACAAAGAAAACATGTATCAATCTGCTCTTAAAGGTTATACAACTGCAACTGATTTAGCAGATTATCTTGTAAAGAAGGGTTTAGCTTTCAGAGATGCGCATGATGATGTTGGTAAGGCTGTCTCTTATGGAATCAAAGAAGGTAAAGACTTAAGTGAATTTTCAATTAATGAGCTCAAAAAATTTAACTCTTTAATTGAAGAAGATATTTTTGATGTAATCTCTCTAGAAGGTTCTATTAACTCTCGAAATCATCTAGGTGGAACCTCCCCAAATCAAATTTCAATTGCCATTAAAGCAGGGCGAAAATCCATTAAGTAATGCGCATAGTTTTTGCAGGAACCCCTAAATTTGCTGTCGAATCTCTAGCCATTCTTCATAAATCTAATCATGAGGTAATTGGAGTATATTGCCAGCCTGATAGGCCAAAAGGAAGAGGAAAGGTTTTAACAGCTTGCCCAGTTAAACTGTACGCAGAAGAAAATAATTTGCGAGTTATTCAGCCTGAAGATTTCAGAAGTAAGCAAAATCAAAAAATATTTACCTCACTAAACTCAGATATCATGGTGGTTGCAGCATATGGACAGATACTTCCAAGTGAAGCACTGAAAACCCCAAGGCATGGATGTCTTAACATTCATGCATCTCTACTACCAAGATGGAGGGGAGCTGCCCCTATCGAAAGAGCGATCCTTTCAGGAGATAAAGAAACTGGAATTTCAATAATGCAAATGAATGAGGGGCTGGACACTGGAGATGTTTTACTTAAACAAAAATATTTAATTGCCAGCAATGAGACCTCTCAATCACTTACGGACTCTTTATCAACCATGGGGGCTGAATTAATCTTTAATGCTTTAAATCGATTAAATGAATTAAAGGCCACTCCTCAAAATAATAAAGACGTGATTTATGCAAAAAAGATTGTGAAAGGGGAAGCTCAAATAGACTGGCATCAAAGTGCAAAAAATATAAGCCTGATGATTAGAGCCTTTAATCCAAGACCTATAGCTCAAACTTACGCAAAAGCTAAACAATTCGAAAGCAAGGTTATTAGAATTATTGAGGCTGATGAAGTTCAACATGAATCTTCAAAAATCCCAGGAACAATCATTGAGCAAAGTAAAAATAATTGTTATATTGCGACTGGAAATGGCGTCTTAAGTCTCAAGAGAGTGCAGCTTTCTGGAAAAAATGAAGTGTCAATTAAAGACTTTAATAATGCTTACCAATTACTTGAGCTAAGCTAAAAATATATTCTTAGTTAGAAAATCCAATCTGTCTCCAAGCCTCATAAGCTACGATTGAAACACAGTTTGAAAGGTTTAGGCTTCTCGAGCCTTTTTGCATAGGTAGAGTTATACCATCATATTCATCCATTATCTCTTTTGGAAGGCCTTTAGTTTCAGAGCCAAATAGAAATGAATCATCACTATGGTATTTAACGTCAGCATAGCTTCTACTCACTTTTGTACTTACAAAATAGAGTTTAGCTGGGTTAGCTTTGTCTAAGTAGTCATCAAAATTTTCATATTCATAAACCTGAGCTAACTCTTTATAGTCAAGCCCAGCTCGTCTTAAGCGCTTATCATTAATCTCAAATCCATAAGGCTTTATAAGGTGAAGATTTGCACCCATATTTGCTGACAAACGTATTAGACTTCCTGTGTTACTGGGTATCTCGGGTTGGTATAAAACTAAATTTAACATACAGCTACTTTTCACAAATAACATTATCATCCCATAGAACATAAACCAATTACCAAAACTCGCTTGTTGATATAATATTAAAAATGAAATATTACATAGAAATTAGAAGCTTTTTACAATCTCAAGCAACCTAAATTTACTCCATGTCTATAAGAAAATCGATTAAAGACTATCTTAAGATGGATGTCAAAGATATATTAAAACTCTTATGTTTAGCACTTGATCAAACTAAAGAGCAGTTGTTTTCAAATCCTGATTATGAGCTAAATAATTCAGAACTTAAAACACTCGATAGTTTAATTAAGCAAAGAAGTAATGGCAAGCCTTTTGCCTATCTCAAAGGCACTCAAGGATTTTATGATCGTGATTTTATAGTCTCACCTGCAACTTTAATTCCAAGACCCGAAACAGAACTATTAATCGACATTGCACTTGATACGTTTGATACAAATAAAAAAATAAGCATACTAGACCTAGGAACTGGAAGCGGCATAATAGCCATAACTCTTTCTGAAAAGCGTCCAAAATGGAAGATTTCAGCCACTGATCAGTCGATGGATGCACTGAATATTGCCAAACTCAATTCAACTAAAGATATTGATTTTTATTGTGGCAGCTGGTTTGACCCATTACCTCTTTCAAAATTTGATTTAATTGTCAGTAACCCGCCTTATATTAATGAGCATGACCCACACTTAGAAGATTTAAAATATGAACCTATTGAGGCCTTAGTCTCAGGCGATGATGGGCTTAATGACATCAGAGAAATCATCACCAAATCAACAGAATTTCTTAACATTGGTGGATATTTACTGCTCGAGCATGGATATGACCAAAAGGATAGAATTATTAAGTTATTAGAAGAGTCTTTTACAAATATCAAAACATTTAAAGATCTCAATAAGCTCGACAGGGCAATCCTTGCAGAACTAAGGTAACTCAAAAAATTCTGCCTTTTTCTTTGAAGACTTTTGTTGAGCTAATATAACCCCAGAAATAACGATTAAAGCTCCAAATGCTTGGTGCCATACCCAACTATCACCAAGAAGAAACAGCATAAACATGACGTAGAATGGAACGGCATTTAAATGAAATGACGCCAAACCAATTCCGAGTTGGCTAACAGCCTTTATCCAGAAAATTTGAGAAATTCCTAACCCAAGCCAAGCGTAGATAAGTACTAAACCTAAATGCTCAATAGTAATAATTGACGAAGTGTTAGTTAAATCAAGAAATACACTACAGAAAAAATATAAGAATATTGATAGCCCGGCCATCCCAAAAGATGTGACTGCTGTTTGACCTAGGTTAGTCATGCCAGGAAGGCTTTTGACTGTTGCTCTGGAGCCCCAAGCAAATAATGCAACTCCAATAACTCCTATGAGAGCAGCTATGCCAATATTATCCTCTCTCAATGAGGCGCCTGAAGCAATATAGCCACCAAGTAATACTAGCACAACACCAATGAAAAACCATACTGTCATTTTGCGTCCATCAAGTAGCATCTCCAAACTCACAGCAAAAACTGGCATTGTGGCTACTGCTAATGCTGCAATTACTGGTGTTGTTAATGATTGAAGCATAAGGATTAAAAAAGCCCCAATTCCAAATCCTGATATGCCTATTACAAAACCCTTTAACCATTTAGCAGATTTGACTTTTTGTATTCCTTCAATAAATATCCAAATTATAAAAATTAAAATAAAGGAAAAAACATTTCGAGCCGTGATTACGCTAACAACATCCCAGTCCTTTAATAAATATTCAGCAGCAGGAAAACCCGTTGCGAAAAGAAGTATGGAAAACACACAAAGAAAGTTAGACTTAACAATTGTTGTTTTGTTGTCAATTGACTCTTTTGAGGTAGATATACTCATAGTTTTAAAGAGCTAAATGTGGTGTATTGCAGACTCGCAATATATCAGAAACTATTAATTTAGCAATATTTATTTGCCGCTCTAAATTTATTGAAATCTCAATCAACATGAAAATTCAAGATTGTCAAAAGCATCGAAGTGGATGTATAATAATTTTTATCAAGATAAAGGCTTATTAAGCGCTGCCTTGAAAATAGGATTTAAGTGATTTATTATCATTTTTTTTTATACTCAACGCAATTATAAGAGGTTACTTATGCTTGAAAAAAAACACATCGGTCAATCCACTCAAAGTATTTGGGGTGGAGAGCAAGAGCACGAACTATATGAGCGCTCAACTCAAGTACCAGTCGTCCACAGCGTTTCATTTGCCTACGAAGATATTGATACTTGGCATAAAGTTGCCCTAGGTGAAGCTGAAGGCCATATATACTCTCGAAATACAAACCCAACAGTCCGCGCTTTTGAGGACAAAGTAAAAGAACTTGAAGGTGCTGAAGCGGCAACTAGTTTTTCCTCAGGAATGGCGGCAATTAGTAATACCTTAGCCACCTTTTTAAAGCCTGGTGACCGCCTTGTTTCAATCAAGGATAGTTATGGGGGCACAAATGTCATTTTTAATGAATTTTTACCGCCACTTAATATTGATGTTAGCCTTTGTGAAACAGGTAATTATGAGCAAATAGAAAGTGAAATTGCTAAAGGCTGCAAGGTGTTATATCTAGAAACGCCAACAAATCCAACCATTAAAATTACTGACATCAAACGCTTAAGCGTGGCAGCTAAAAAAGTAGGCGCCCTTATCGTTGTTGATAACACATTTGCAACGCCAATCAATCAAAGACCGCTTGCGCTTGGTGCTGACATTACGCTGCACTCTGCATCTAAGTACCTAGGGGGTCATGCAGATGCTCTTGGAGGGGTTATTTGTGGGAATCAAGACTTAGTGAGGCAAGTTTATCATTACCGTGAAATAAACGGTGCTACTCTAGCCCCAATGGACGCCTATAGCCTCCTAAGAGGAATGAAAACATTAAAGCTTCGAGTTGAAAGACAAAATGAAAGCGCTATGTTAATTGCAACGTTCTTACAAAATCATCCTTTGGTTGAACAGGTTAATTACCCTGGATTGGAATCTCATCCTGGGCATGAGATAGCTAAAGAGCAAATGAATGGTGGATACGGCGGAATGTTAAGTTTTTCAGTTAAAGGTGGTCTAGATTCAATTAAGAAATTTTTACCAAAACTTAAATATGCTCATATGGCAGCTAATTTGGGATGCGTTGAAACGGTAGTTGGTCCTCCATTAACGACAAGTCATGTAGAGTGCAGCGCAGAAGAGCGAAAGGCTGCTGGAATACCTGAAGGCTTAGTCAGATACTCAACCGGAATTGAGGATGTAGAGGATTTGATTGCTGATTTAGAGCAGGCATTTAAAGAAATTTCTTAAGAATT
The DNA here is from genome assembly GCF_048087635.1 of Candidatus Pseudothioglobus sp. Uisw_016. Lineage (GTDB taxonomy): Bacteria > Pseudomonadota > Gammaproteobacteria > PS1 > Pseudothioglobaceae > Pseudothioglobus. The sequence goes on from NZ_CP159806.1 coordinate 1,296,108, forward strand.
TTAGGAGAATACAATGAAACAAGAAAGAAGAAGATTTTCTCAAGAGGAGTACCTTGATAGACAATTAAAGACTCGCAAGTCAATGAATGCTTTAAACGTAGAAGTTTTAATTGTTTATGACCCTGCTAATATGTTCTGGTTAACGGGTTATGATGGCTGGTCATTTTATGTTCATCAATGCGTTGTAATTACAACAGATGGTGGTCTTTTTTGGTATGGCAGAGGGATTGATGCAAAAGGGGCAGAACTTACTACAGACCTTGAGTTAAATAATATCCTCTCATATCCAGATGATTATGTGATGAGCCCCGAGAGACATCCAATGGAGTTCCTTGCCATTATCCTAAAAGAAAAAGGTCTGCATAATAAAAGAATTGGCCTAGAAAAAGATAACTATTACTTCTCTGCTAGAGCCGCAGAGTCATTATATAGCTCACTTTCTGGAGCAACTTTTAGTGATCAGACAGGGCTAGTAAACTGGCAAAGAGCCGTTAAATCTGAAACTGAAATTACTTATATGAAGCGTGCAGGTAAAGTTATTGAAGGAGTTTATGAAAGGGTTATGCAGGTGGCAGAACCTGGAATGAAGAAAAATGACTTAGTTGCTGAAATATATCACGCAGGCGTTCAAGGACACCAAGGCCATTATGGAGACTATGCGTCATTCGTTCCTCTTATTGGCGCAGGAGAAGAAGCAGCGGCCTGTCATATGACATGGAATGATGAGCCACTAAAAAATAATGAAGGTATGTTTTTAGAGCTTGGAGGAGCGTACGCAAGATATCACTGCCCCTGCTCAAGAACTTTATTTTTAGGAACGCCCCCTCAGCAGTACTTAGATATTGAAAAGGTTATTAATGAGTGCATTGTAAATGCTATCGAGATGTTCAAGCCGGGCAATACCTGCGCTCAGATTTCAGACAACTTTACAGCGACTCTGAAAAAATATGGCTATGAAAAAAATAACCGATGCGGCTACCCTATTGGTTGCAGTTACCCACCTGACTGGGGCGAGCGCACAATGAGTCTTCGAGGAACTGATCAAACAGTTTTACAAGAAAACATGACATTTCATTTTATGCCCGCGATCTGGTTTGATGACTGGGGCTTTGAAATGACTGAGAGTATACGCGTTGGAAGTAATGGCGGTGAATGCCTCTCTAACGTTCCAAGGAAGTTATTAGTTAAATAAGGTTTTTCTTCACTAAGTCTGACTTTTTGATTAAGCCTTCAGGAATAACATCAGTATCTTTGATTTTATTCAAGACTGCATAACTGAAATAACGCCTCATGCCAATATCTGCCTTTAAGACTCTCTTAATGAATTCTTGATAACCAGTAACGTCTTTAACAAGGACCTTTAATATGTAGTCTAGACCTCCGCCCACAGACCAGCATGAGAGTACTTCATCAAAGCCCAGTATAGCTTCTTCAAATCGTGCAAACTGGCCTTGCTTATGACTCTCAAGTTCGACCTCAGTAATCACTAGGTGAAAATTATCTAAAAATGAAGAGGACAGTCTTGCGCCGTAGCTTTCAATAATCCCAGCCTCCTCTAATCTTTGAAGTCGATCCCAGGAAGGGGTAAGTGATAAATTAAGCTTTTCTGCAAGAGCGGTTTTAGTTATTCTTCCTTCTTTCTGAAGAATAACCAGTATTTGAATGTCTCTTTCATCAAGCTTATGCATGTAACTATTATGACTCTAAATGGTATTTAATTTACCAAAAAAATTCACTGCTGTGTGAATTAATGATATTAATCAGTACTTTACAGGCCTTAGAGATACTTTAGTCTAGCTAATTAAGACTACCAATAATTTGAGAAATTTGATCAAAAGTAGCCTGGTTTGAAGTAAAGACTGGTTTACCAATAGCCGCTTCAATTTCAGGAATTATTTCTGCTGATCTCATTGCTGTGCACGATATAAAAATCGCATCCGCATCCTCATGAATTGCTGCCTTTGCTGCTGCAATGATTTCATCAGCGGGGAGCATAGCAACATCTCTGTCATCATCCATATCCATATGCATTGACGACACCATTTCAACACCATTGCGCTCTAAATAGCCCCTCAAAAGAGAGGAAACTTCTTCGCTATAAGGCGTTAGAACACTAATCTTTTTAAAGCCTCTCGCCTTAAAATTTGCAACAACCGCTTGAGAAGTAGAAAGGACTTTTGCAGTTGGCTTGCTTTCATGAATTGCAGACTCTATTGCCTCATCGCCAACAATGGATGATGAAGAGGTGCAATTAAATACAACTAAGTCGAGATCATAATTAGGAAGTATTAGTGCTGCAGCCTCGGTCAAATCATCGCCAATTGCAGCTAAAGACTCAGGGGTCATAGGGTTTGCAAAATGAATTCGGTTAAAATAAAAGTCATAGTCTGGTTTTTGCTCTGTGTACATCCTTACAAAGTCACGCTCAAAGGTGAAATCTGTATTTAAGACTATCAGTCCTACTGATGACCTATCCCTTCTCTCACTTAAGGAGTCAGATATTTGATATTTTTTTGATTCTATAGTCATAATAAATTAATGTTTAATTGATGTTGAGAATAGGTGCATCACTACAACGCCTGATATTATTAAACCCATTCCAATAATTGATGCAAGATCAGGCATCTCTTTGTAAACAAATGCACCAACGAGTGCAACTAAACAAATACCTAGGCCAGACCAAACAGCATACACAATACCTAATGGCAATTCCCTTAGAGCGAGAGTCATTAACCAGAAAGAGATAAGATAAAAAATTACTAGAAATGTGGTTGGTACTAGTTTAGAAAACTCTTCTGTAGCCTTTAAAAGAGTCGTTCCAGCAACCTCAGCTGCAATAGCAAGTGCTAAGTAAAAGTAAGTCATAAAAATTAAAGTGACTGTAAAAAATCACAGTATAACCTTAAGAAATAAATTTTACAAAAGATTTAAAAGAAGACTCGATAGTCTATTGAATAGAGGATATTTTTAAACTCTGTCTTGTAGCCTTGAGTGAAACTGCGAAAAGAGTCGCCATCACAATCAAGATTTTGAGACTTAACTGAAGCCCCAAAACCCTTTAAAAACCCTGAATTAGCAAACACACCTAGATTAGGGTTTAGTCCCCAACAGGTAGCCTTTGTCTCTGGACCGCCCACACCATAGCTGCCAACTCCAGAAACAGTTGGGTAATTAGTATTCGTTACTTTTCCAGAAAAATATGAAACATTTAAACCTATATAAGGGGTAAAGCTTGACGAAGTATCAAACCTATAGCTTGGACCTAAATTAAGAGTGGTGCCCTTTGTTGTGAATGTTGGAAAAGGCGTAACAACATATCCACCCTCAAAAGTAGCTGCCGTATCTTTAGTCTTCATGCTGCTTTCAGTAATTCCAGCATTAAAGTAAATGTTGTCGTTAATTTTTCTATAGTAATCAACACTTATAGCATAGTCTTTATTAGTTATAGTGTTATTGTTGAGCGTGCCTTTTTTAACGTTTGTACCCAGGTTGAATGGAAGAGCAGTATGCATACCGCTTGCAGAGGTGAGGGAGCCATTAGCAGAAACCGTAATGCCGAATGAGAGCTCATTAACGCTTTGATCAGAAGAATCTTCAGCAATAACACCAAAAGAACACAATAAAAGTAGAGTAATTTTCGAAATTTTATGTTTCATAATAAATCCTATTCTGTAATAGTAATTTGAACTTTTACATGATATGGGGTAATCGCACAACTTGCTCCATTATTATAATCAATAGCGTTGAGAGACATACTTGTGCCGAATGCCATATTTATTTTTGGCGCTACTTCAGAGACCGTATATGGTTTGCTTAATGCATATATAATTGAAAATTCTTCATCTGAACTGGTTACATCTTCAACGCTTATTCCAAAAAAACCTTCTTCAGTAACAGGCAGAGCAACGTTATAGGTTGACCAAGTATAGGTAGAAGTACAATCAGTACTTAAACATAGTTTAAATAAATTTGCTGCATTTTGACTAAGACCACCGCTACTCGTAGAAAAATAATATGAAGCTAGAGTTGGACTGCCAGTCATTTTTCCAGCAGGCACTCTTTCATACTTACTAGCACCGTTAAGGCCTGCATTAGAATCAGTATGACAAGTATAAGTGACCCCCCCACTAGAAACAGGGACTGATCCTTTAAGCTTGATTTCTCTTGAAAGTGTTGGCTTAATATGAGTAAAGGTAGTTCCTATTGGAAGGCCTTTAGTTGAAGCGAAAGTTGCAATAGCCTTTGAAGGCAATACCGATGTAACATCAAACTCCAAGGAGCCTGTTCCTACTGTAACTGCATCGTTACAAGTAACATCGTACACAGATGTATTTGGAGCGCCGGTACAAAGCTCCAGCTTTTTCAGAGTTAATATATAAGCATCAGGTCGAGCACAATATCCCACGTCATCATCAATACACCCTGCAGCTTTAACTTGAAAAGAAATTACGCTCGATACTATTAAAAACAGTAAAGGAAATTTATTCATAATTTCCCCAATGAAGTCAAAGTCTAATCAGTAATAGTAAATTTAGCTCTCACATAGTATGGCGACAAAGCACACGTTGCTCCGCCGCTAGCTAAGCCATTTAAAGAGCCTTCAGCTCCAAAAGCAACATCAATTTTTGGCGCTGTAGGTCCGACTGTATAGGGCGCTGAGAGAGGAACTATCAAGCTTAAGTCAGTATCTGTAGAGGTAACATCTTCAATTGCAATTCCATATTGGGGATTAGGTGGCAGCCATTTATTCATAGTGCCATCAGCACCGCCCTCTGAAAATCCAATCGCGCTCGAACAGTTCTGAGTAGTACACATCCTATATGGATGTGCGCTCACAGTATTTTGACTAAGCGTACCCCTATCAGTTGCATCTCCACTGTCTGTGTTAACATAAAAAGTTTGCAGAGTTGCAGTCCCAGATGTCTTGCCAGCTAACATTCTTTCGTATTTATTACCGCTACCAGCAGTGGCAGCCGAGTCTGTACTACAAATTCCTTTATAGGCTTCCCCAAAAGTAATAGTTACTGAGCCTCTCAACTTCATTTCTCTTGAAAGTGTCATCTTGATGTGGTTATATGTTGTGCCAATAGGCAGGCCCGTTGTAGAGGCAAAAGTAGCAATCGATTGTCCAGCTGCCACTGAAGTTAAGTCAAAGGTAAGACTTCCAGTCCCTACCGTTACTGCGCCAGTACAAGTAACGTCATATGAGCTTAGATCTGCGGTTGTATTTACCAATGATGCAGGTGAGGCAGTACAAAGCTCTAATTTTTTAAGCGTTATTATGTATTCATCAGGTTGGGCGCAGTCACCATCTTGAGTAACAGCACACGCTGCAGCACTCGCTTGTAAAGAAATTGAGCTCAGTAATAGAGCCAATAGTAAAAATAATTTATTCATTAGTCAAGCCTCGAAATAGTTACGCCAACGCCTTCAGACTCAAGCGTAATTTTGTTTGATCGTTTTACCTTTGATAGGAGCTGTGAGCTCATATCACCCTCTGGGAAGGCTTCATCTGATATAAAGTCTGTTGAAGCTGCAGGGCCTTCTCTAGCAGGGAAAACAAAGGATATTTTTGCAAAGTTATCTTTCTTTTGGATGTTGTTATCATCAACGCCTAACTCCATAATTACATTGGGAGTAAGAAGCAAGTCAAAGCTGAGCTTGTCACCCTTTGAGTTTTTAGAATTATTAACCTTCTTCCACTCATAATGCGTTAAATTAATTTTTGCCCAAGGAAGATAGGGGATCTGACCACTAACACTCATGTCATTACCATCAAGCGCTCTTTCTTTAAAGTCACCCACCGTCTTTTGTCCAGAGATTGCTTCGTAGTGGTTAATTAAAACGTCAAAAACTGCAGTCCTAAATTCAAAACCTAGGCTGTATCTTGAGTTACCCTTCGCATCATAGTCAACAAAGACGTTTCCACCAATCATTGATTTTTTATTATCTGATAGTGTCCTATAACCTAGACCAATGTTTGTTGTCAGTCTACTTTTACTTCTAATTTGAGTATTACTCAGTTGCAGCTGAACAAACCAAGCATCTTTGCCTGGATGAACAGATATTGGCCTTACCGTCATAATTGAAAATTCTGGTTTACTATCTTCTTTAGCACTAAACTCAACTTCAGTATCACCCTGACCACCGATAACACTAGCAATAGAAGAAGCAATGCCCGAAGACATACTTGAAAGTAAGCCTTGCTTTATAGCGTCAGATTCATCTGCATATGCATATGAACTAAAAATAAAGAGCATAAGTAGGGGTATTTGTAATAGTTTATTTTTCATGGTTAATTTAGATTTATATATTCCGAGGGCATTTTATAGTAGAAGAACTTTGATGTATATAATCCAAAAAGAACTACAAAAAAGTGAAGTTGGCCTATAAGCCGGGTTCTGTTCAGCCGAAGCCTTGATAGTCATTCATCTACGGTACTTGTCACCAAGCATCTTTAGCACTCTACCCGAAGACAACGCGAGCAGCGCCAATGCCTCCCTATTTGAGCTTGCTCCAAGTGGGGTTTACCATGCCACACTTATCACTAAGTGCGCGGTGAGCTCTTACCTCACCATTTCACCCTTACCTATCGAAACAGGCGGTTTATTTTCTGCTGCACTTTCCGTCGCATCACTGCGCCTAGCCGTTAACTAGCACTTTACTCTTTGGAGCCCGGACTTTCCTCCCAGCACAATTGCACTCGGCGACCATCCGGCCAACTTCAAGAAAAAATTATACGCTAGGAATGTTCTATTTAAAGGCGCACTATGGCCAACTAAAAACTTTATCTAACTCTGAAAAGTTAAAGGGATATTGTTTAGCACATTATGGATATTTTCACCATCAGTATCAACTGCAACAGTTACCGGCATATCTTTAACTTCAAGCTCATAGATTGCTTCCATACCCATTTCTTCAAAGGCTAACACTTTTGCCTTCTTAATGGATTTAGAAATCAAGTAAGCTGCACCGCCAACAGCAATCAAATAACTTGCCTTATGTTTTTTAATACTTTTAATAGTTGCTTCACCGCGCTCAGCCTTACCAATCATTCCTAAGATTCCTGTGTTTTCAAGCATCATGTCAGTAAATTTATCCATCCTACTCGCGGTTGTTGGGCCTGCAGGACCGATCACTTCATCACCCACAGCGTCAACCGGCCCAACATAATAAATAAATTTATTGTCAAAGTTAACGCCTTTAGGAAGTCCCTCGCCGCTATCAATCATGGATTTAAGGCGCTTATGGGCAGCATCCCTTCCAGTAATAATTGTTCCAGACAAAAGCAGTGTATCACCAATATTCCAATGCTCCATTTGTGATTGATTAAGGTTATTTAAATCAACTTTTGTATATTTAGAAACGTCCATCTCCAAGTCTGGATAGAGACTTAAATCAACCTCAGGAAGTTCAGCAACCCCTGAGCCATCTAGCGTAAAGTGAACATGCCTCGTAGCTGCACAGTTTGGGATCATTGCAACGGGTAGAGAGGCTGCATGCGTTGGGTAATCCTGAATCTTAACATCAAGAACAGTCGTTAAACCGCCCAGACCCTGAGCACCAATACCGAGCTCATTGATCTTATTAAATAAATCAATTCTTAGGGCTTCTATTTCAGTGGGATTACTTTTATCTTTAATTTGATTAATATCGATTGGATCCATGAGTGCAGATTTTGCCATTAGCATTGCCTTTTCAGCAGTTCCGCCCACTCCTATTCCAACCATTCCTGGAGGGCACCAGCCCGCACCCATTGTTGGAATTGTTTTCAGAACCCAATCTGTGAGATTATCATCAGGATTTAGAACTGTAAACTTTGATTTGTTTTCAGAGCCACCTCCCTTAGCAGCAACCGTAATATCTAATTTATTTCCTTTAACTAATTTGGTATGGATAACAGCAGGAGTATTGTCTTGAGTGTTTTTTCGACTAAACAATGGATCACTAACAATTGAAGCCCTTAAGCGATTATCAGGCTCATTGTAGGCTCTCCTTACCCCTTCATTAATCATCTCTTCAAGGGTAAGCTCAGACTCCCACTGAACGTCCATTCCAACTTCAACAAAAACGTTAACAATCCCAGTGTCTTGACAAATTGGCCTCTTACCCAGCGCGCACATTTTAGAGTTTATTAAAATCTGAGATATCGCATTTTTTGCACTTTGATTGGTTTCTCTTTCATAAGCTGAAACCATTGCACTAATAAAATCTGGCGAGTGATAATAAGATATATACTGAAGAGCAGAGTGGATGCTATCAATTAAGTGGTCTTGTTTAATGATCATATTTTTTCTAATGTCTAGTATACACAGGCAGGATATATTATAATCTACCTTCATTTTAATCATTTTCTTGCTAGGATTCCCTTATGTTCAATTTATTCAATGGCCAAAATCTATCGATCGATCTTGGAACAGCTAATACACTTATTTATATGGACGGAAAAGTAGTCCTCAATGAACCTTCAGTTGTTGCATTAAGGCATGAAAAGGGCGCTTTAGATTCAACAGTCATAGCTGTCGGTCAAGAAGCAAAAAATATGCTTGGAAGAACTCCTGGCTCAATTGAAGCCATTAGACCAATGAAAGACGGCGTAATTGCTGACTTTAAGGTCACTGAAAAAATGCTTCAATACTTTATGAAAAAGGTTTTAAAAGCAGGATTTTTCTCCCCCAGCCCCAAAGTATTAATTTGTGTCCCTTGCGGCGCTACTCAAGTTGAAAGGCGTGCAATTAAAGAAAGTGCTGTAGGCGCTGGAGCAAGAGACGTTTATCTTATTGAAGAGCCTATGGCTGCTGCCCTTGGTGCTGGTATGGCCATTGACAAAGCCTCAGGCGCAATGGTCCTTGATATTGGCGGTGGAACCTCTGAGATTGCCATACTATCTTTAAATGGAATTGTTTATTCTGACTCCCTAAGAGTTGGAGGAGATGTTTTTGATGACACTATTATTAAATTTATAAGAAGGGTCCACGGCATTATTATCGGTGAAGCCACAGCTGAGCAAATCAAAGAAGAGGTTGGAAGCGCTTTCGAATCTAAAATTATTCGTAAGAATGAGTTTAGAGGACGCGCAGTTTCTACTGGTTTGCCTGTTGCTTTTGAAGTCACTAATTCTGAGATATTAGAGGCTTTGAGTGAGCCTCTTGGAATGATAATCAGCGCCCTAAGAACTGCGCTTGAGCAAACGCCTCCTGAATTATCATCAGATATTGCGCAAAATGGTCTAGTTATTACTGGTGGTGGTGCGCTTTTAGAAGGCGTTGATAGGCTTATTCATAATCAAACTAATCTGCCTGTTACTATTGCAGATGATCCGCTTACCTGTGTTGCAAGAGGCGGAGGAATTGCCCTAGAAATGATTAATCAACATGATATGGGATTTTTAGCTGCTGAGTGAATAAAAATAAGTCGAGGAATCAACAATGCGACTTTTAAAAATTTTCGTACCAGTACTTCTTTCAATAATCTTAATTGTATTAGATACACGTTTCTCTTACCTAGATAATTTTAAAAAATTTACCTTAACTCTTCTCAGCCCAATTTATATAATTGTTGATTTGCCCAGCCAAGTTATTAATTGGGTCAACGACAAGGGCGCTGATAATGAAACTCTAATTGGTGAAAATGATTATCTAAAAGGTCAATTAATTGAACTTAAAGCAAGGCTTCAGACCTACAACAATTTAGCTTTAGAAAATCAAAAAATTTCAGGACTATTAGATTCAAGCTATGAAATACCAAATAATGATGTTTTGCTTGCACGTGTTAAGTCAATCTCTCAATCTAGACTATCCAACAAAATAGTTATTGATAAGGGTTTAAATAATGAAGTGGCTCTATCTCAACTTATCATTGGCTCAGATGGGGTAGTGGGTCAAGTTACACAAGTTACTCCTTTGTTCTCAACGGTTCGTCTTCTCACTGATCCAACCCAATTTATGCCCGTTAAAAACTCAAGAAATGGAATTCGAGGTATCACCAAAGGAATTGCATCAAATGAAAAAGGCATGATAGTTGAGTATGTGCCATTAGACTCAGATGTTAAAGTTGGAGATTTATTCCTTACTAGTGGAATTGGTAATTCATACCCATCTGGCTATCTTGTTGGAAGAGTAGGCTCAATTGATGATTCACTAGATGCCTCATTCTTATCAATTAAACTTCAACCAGCTCAAAATATGAACAAATTAGAAATGGTTCTTATTATTAAAGGAAAAAATGACTAATTCAAATCACTTCTTTCTTTTAGTTAAAATATCTATTATTGCATTTATAATTGGTGCAATTTCGCTTCCGTCATCTCTAGAGCTTGCATCTCCTTTTTGGTTGTTACCTTTTTTTGGCTACTGGGTTATTTATGCAAATGGTAAGAATATCTATACTATTGCATTTACTCTTGGAATATTACTTGATATCTTTCAGGGAGGGGTCCTAGGTCAAAATGCTCTAGCTCTATTGCTAAGCTCTGCTTTTATTTTAAATGTAAAGAAATCTTTTTTTGTTTCAAATTTAACGACTCAGCAGGTTTATATTTTTTTAGGATCTCTAATTTATTTGATTATATTTTTATTGGTCCATCAATTAACTCAAGGCCTAAATTTTGAGTGGCTGATATTACTTTCTCCATTTATTAGTGCAATTTTATGGCCCTTAATTCGCTCCTTATTAGCAAAACTTAGTCAATAATTAAGTTAAAGATATGGAAAAAATTGGAAACATTAAGCGCGAAAAAATAGTATTCAAATCAAGAGTAATTTTTTCTGCAATCATAATGCTTTCGATTACTCTGATCTTAATAGTAAGACTCTTTAATCTTCAAGTAACTAACCATGAATATTATGTTGAGGAGGCACTTGGCAATCAAATGCAAAACCTTCCTATAACACCAATCAGGGGTGATATTCTAGATCGAAATGGGAAAATATTAGCCACCAATGAATTTTCATATATATTGACGATCACTCCAGAAAAAGTAACAAATTTAAACGAAACATTGATAGGATTAGAAATAAGTGACTTGATAACTTATGAAGATATTAAACAGTTTAATAAAAATTTAAGTCGCTTTAAAAAATTTCATAACATACCCATAAAATTCAATCTCTCTGAGTCATCAGTCGCTTCATTCCTTGTCAACAATCAGCAATCTGGAGTTGAGATTGAGCCATATTTTCATCGCGTTTATCCTTATGGAGAATCGAGCGCTCATCTCATTGGATACGTCTCTTCAATAAGTAAAAAAGATAAAAGTAATTATGATAAAAAAAATTATAATGGTACAAATTTTGTTGGTAAAACAGGGATTGAAAAACAATATGAAAATCTACTTCATGGACAATCTGGTATAAAACAAATCGAGAGAAATGTTGCTGGCAGGATAGTAGATACTAAAATTATTACCCCCTCTGTAGCCGGACAAGATATCTACTTAAATATTGATATAGAACTTCAACTTAAGGCTGAATCGCTTCTTGGAGATAGTAGAGGAGTTATAGCACTTATAAATGTTAAAGATGGGTCAGTACTCAGCCTAGTAAGCACTCCTTCATTTAATCCCAATTGGTTTGTTAATGGAATTTCAGCCGAAAGATATAATGAGCTCACTAGTAACCAAAACTTTCCACTTTTTGATAGAAGTATTAAGGGCCTCTACCCTCCTGGTTCGACTATCAAGCCAATGGTTGCTCTTGCTGGTTTAGAGCTTAATAATATAACTATTAAAGATAGTACCTTTTGTCCTGGATACTACAAGTTAAATAATTACTCTAGAAAGTTTAATGACTGGAAACGAACTGGTCATGGGAAAGTAGATGTGATTGAGGCTATTGCTCAATCATGTGATGTATTTTTCTATGATTTAGCTTTCAATATGGGCATTGATCAAATTCATGATAGCCTTTCATATTTTCAATTTGGCAAAAAAACAGGAATTGACTTACCAGGAGAACTTGGCGGCATCCTTCCCTCCAGAGAATGGAAAAAGATTAATAAGAACGAGCCTTGGTATAGAGGAGAAACTCTTATAACAGGAATTGGCCAAGGTTTTATGACTACAAGCCCTCTTCAACTCGCTTTAGCAACAGCAGCTATAGCAAACAAAGGTCAGTTATTAATGCCCCAAGTAATGATGCATTCTCAATCAAAAAATGGCGATTTATTTGAAGAACAAACCCTAAAATCAAGTCAAATACCTATAAAGGATATCAATAATTGGGAGCTAATTATTGAGGCAATGAAGCAAACGGTATATGGCAAATTTGGGACAGCTAAAAGACTTAACAATAAGCTTAAATATAGCCTAGCGGGTAAAACCGGAACCGCGCAGGTTTTTGGTCTTGACCCAGAAGAAGAGTATATTGCTGAAAATATTGAAGAGAAATTAAGGGATCATGCTCTCTTTACTGGATTTGCTCCAATTGAAGACCCACAAGTCGCAATTGCTATTATTGTTGAAAACGCCGGAAGTGGTAGCTCAAAAGCAGCGCCTTTGGCAAGAGAACTATTAGACGAATACTTTATTAAAAATCCAGTTGAGCTAAATACACTAAATTAGATTAAATCTATTTATAGCTTTTCAGCATAGAATTTTTTTCTAAAGTCAGAAAATGTATTACTCTTAATTGCAACTCTAATTGACTTCATCAAATACTGGTAATAGAAAAGATTATGAAGGGTATTCAGGCGGGACCCTAGAATTTCATTTGATTTTTGTAAGTGATGAAGATATGCCCTTGAATAATTTTGACAAGTTGAGCAATTACAATTAGGATCTAGAGGGCTAGTATCTTTCTTATATTTTGCATTTCGAATTTTTACAACGCCCTCTGAAGTAAATAAGTATCCATTTCTTGCGTTACGAGACGGCATTACGCAGTCGAACATATCGACCCCAGCTGCGACACCTTCAACAAGGTCCGCAGGAGTTCCAACACCCATGAGATACCTTGGCTTATTTGAAGGCATATAATCAGGTAAATAACTGAGAACATCCATCATTTCTTCTTTTGGCTCTCCAACGGACAAACCTCCAATAGCGTAACCATCAAAATTCATCTCAACTAATGACTCAGTTGAATGAAGGCGAAGCTCTTTATGCATTCCTCCCTGAATAATTCCAAAAAGAGCATTCTTATTGTTGAGTTTATTATGCTCTTCTAAAGATCTTTTTGCCCATCGAAGTGAAAGCTGCATAGATTGATCAACAACATTTTTTTCAGAGGGATAAGCCGTGCAATCATCAAATATCATAACAATATCTGAGCCCAGTTTATACTGAATTTGCATAGACTCCTCAGGGCCCATAAAAATTGCTGATCCATCCTTTGGTGATCTAAATTTAACGCCCTGCTCAGTTATTTTCCGCATCTTGCCCAAGCTAAAGACTTGGAACCCACCAGAATCAGTTAGTATTGGACCATGCCAATTCATAAATTCATGTAGATCACCATGAGCCTCAATCACTTCTGTAGTTGGCGTTATTGACAAGTGAAATGTATTTCCTAGGATAATTTCAGCGCCTAAATCCCTCACCTCATCAACAGTCATTGCCTTAACTGTTCCATAAGTTCCAACGGGCATAAAAGCTGGAGTATTAACCTCACCACGCTCAAAAATGAGCTTACCTAGACGCGCTTTATTATCTGTATTTTTAAGTTCAAATTTCATAGTAAGGTTAGAAAAAAATCTGTTTTATTAGCTTTATTAGAATGCTTGATTTATTTCATCAAACCCAAAGCCTCTCGATTGTAAAAAACGTTTTTGCTTAGACTTTTCTTTATAGTCTAAAAATTTGCTGTCTCCAAATTTTTTATGCTTAACGTCTTTTGCAAGCTCAAACCAATTAAATAAAGTTAAATCAAACTTACTAACACCTCTTGATTTAAGCTCCATAGAAATTTTTATAGGCCCTTTGCCTTGATTAAAGCGCATAAGTATAAAAGCCTCAGAAAACCTTTCATCACTCTGATATTTTTGCTCAGCTAATAGAGTGATGCTGTCATTAATAACAGTGTCATCAAAATCTTTAAGATTTAATTTTTGTCTTAATTCTAATTTGGAGTGCTCTCGCCTCATTAACATCTTTAATGCAGCTGCGTAGCATTTACTCTGCTGACTCTGTTTCGTCATTCTCGCTCTTTATGGGCTGTATTTCGTCATTTTCCTTGCTCATTAATTTCTCACGAATTTTTGCCTCAAGCATTTGACTCATTTTAGTATTCTCTTTTAAGAAGTCACGAGAATTATCCTTACCTTGGCCAATTCTTTCCCCTTCAACACTATACCAAGCTCCTGCCTTTTCAACAAAACCATGCTCAACTCCTAAATCAATTATCTCACTCTCTCTAGAGATGCCTTGATTATATAAAATTTGAAACTCAGCTTTTTTAAATGGAGGAGCTACTTTATTTTTGAGAACCTTAACACGAGTTTCATTACCAAGAATTTCATCACCTTTTTTAATAGCTCCAATTCTTCGAATGTCAAGTCTTACGGAGGCATAAAATTTAAGTGCATTTCCGCCAGTTGTAGTTTCAGGATTACCAAACATCACACCAATCTTCATTCTAAGTTGATTAATAAAGATTACCATAGTGTTAGTTCGCTTTATATTGGATGTTAGCTTTCTTAATGCTTGTGACATCAGCCTAGCTTGTAAGCCCATATGCGAGGCGCCCATTTCGCCTTCAATTTCAGCTTTAGGAGTTAACGCGGCAACTGAGTCAATGACAACAATATCAACACCTCCAGAGCGAACCAGCATATCTGTAATTTCTAAAGCTTGCTCACCAGTATCAGGCTGGGAAATTAGAAGATCATCTGTATTTACGCCTAATTTTCTTGCGTAAGAAGGGTCTAAAGCATGTTCTGCATCAATAAATGCCGCCGTTCCACCCAATTTTTGCATTTCAGCAATTACATGAAGAGTCATAGTTGTTTTTCCTGAAGACTCAGGACCATAAATTTCAACAACTCTACCTCGAGGTAACCCGCCAATTCCTAAAGCTATATCAAGGCTTAAACTACCTGTTGAAACAGCTTCAATATCACTTCTCGCCTCTTCATCACCCAAATACATGACAGACCCTTTTCCGTACTGTTTTTCAATTTGTCCAAGTGCTACTTGTAGTGCTTGTTTTTTCTTTTCATCCACTCCGTTCTCCCGCGTAAAATGATAATAAATTTATATACAATTATTATAATGGCTTTCACTCATCAAGATACAGAATGTATGACTCTTGCACTCAAACTTTCTCAGTTTGGTCGCAAAGCTGTTGGTGCAAATCCAATGGTGGGATGTGTGATTTCTCGTGATGATAAAATTATTGCCCAAGACTACCATCGCCTTTATGGTGAGGCCCATGCAGAGGTAAATGCCTTAGAAAAAATTAATTTCAAAGGTGAGAATACTAAAGTATATATTACTCTTGAACCATGCTCTCATTTTGGCAAGACGCCGCCTTGTGTTGAGGCACTTATTAGGGCTAGAGTTAAGAAAGTTTTTATTGCAATGCTTGACCCAAATCCATTAGTTTCTGGAAGTGGAGTTAGGTCGCTTCAAGATAATGGGATCGAGGTTGAAGTTGGGTTGCTTGAAGTGGAAGCTAATGAAATTAATCGCGGTTTTGTCAAAAGAATGACGAGTGGCTTACCTTTTGTAACATCAAAAATTGCAATGAGCCTTGACGGAAGAACAGCAATGAAGAATGGGGAGAGCAAATGGATTACTTCTGAAGCTTCTCGAGAGGATGTACAAATACTGCGAAGCTTAAATCAGGCCATTTTGACAGGCTCAGGCACAATCAAAAACGATAACCCGATGATGACTGTTAGAGCTGAGAGTGAAGATTCAAACCCACTTCGTGTTGTTATTGACAGTAATAATGTTATTACTGATAAATCTCTTAACATTTTTTCATCTGATGCTGAAACCCTAATTTTAAATAACAATAATTCAGAAATACTTGCTAATGGAAAATTAGATCTAAAATCTGCGCTTATAAAACTTGGGGAAATGGGGATTAATAATTTACTTTTAGAAGCTGGTAGCGGTCTTAATGGTGCAATGACTGAGGCTGGACTAATTGATGAGTTTGTTATCTATACCGCTCCATTGATACTTGGAAGTGACGCTAATCCAATGATAAAAATTCCTTTAACAAAAATGTCTGACAAAATTAAACTTAGTATTATTGAGGTTAGTCAAATAGATTGTGACATTAAAATTAGGGTCACTGTCAAATGAATAACTTAACAAACAAAAGAATTCTATTAGGGGTTAGTGGTTCTATTGCTGCCTATAAATCACCTGACATTGTTAGAAGGCTGCAAGATTTAGGTGCAGAAGTTAGAGTCATTATTACGACTGGGGGTAGAGAGTTCGTTAGTGAACTATCACTTCAAACCATTTCAAAAAATAAAGTTCATGACAACCTCTGGGACAAAGAAGCAGAGCTAGCAATGGGCCACATTGAACTCGCAAAATGGGCTGATGCAGTAATCATAGCTCCAGCATCGGCAAATACGATAGCCAGACTTTGTCATGGTAAGGCAGATGACCTACTATCAACAGTAATTCTTGCAACAAATGCCTCTGTATTAATCGCCCCATCAATGAATCAACAAATGTTTGCATCAAAAGCGATTAAGGAAAATCTCAAGATACTTAATAATAGAGGCGTGGTAACAATAAATCCTGGATTTGGTGAGCAAGCTTGTGGAGATGTAGGTGAAGGAAGACTAGCAGAGCCAGAAGAAATTGCAAAACAAGTAGCAAATATGTTTTCAGATAGCGCTCTTAGTGGAAGAAAAGTTCTCATAACAATAGGGGGAACTATTGAAGCAATTGATCCAGTAAGGTATATATCAAATCATAGTAGCGGAAAAATGGGAATGGCTCTTGCTCATGCATGTATTCAAGCTGGAGCAGAAACAACACTGATAATTGGATCAATATCAGTTGAAATAGAAAAAAGAGCTGAAGTAATTTACATTACTAGTGCTAATGAAATGTTTAATGCAGTAATGAAAAAAATAGAAAATCAAGATTTATTTATTAGTTGTGCCGCAGTTGCAGATTTTAGGCCAACAAAAATAAGCCATAATAAGATTAAAAAAGACGGAAAATTAGCAGTAATTGAGCTTACAAAAAATAAAGATATTTTAGAAAGTGTTTGTAAGCTTAAAAACAAACCTGTCTGCATTGGATTTGCAGCTGAAACTGAAAATTTTCTTGCCAATGCAAGAGCTAAATTAAAGAATAAAAAGTGTGATGCAATTATTTTAAATGACATTTCAAATAGTGATATTGGGCTAAACTCAGATGAGAACGAAGTTCACTTTATATCACAAGAAAAAACTGAGAAAATAGATAAAAGTAGTAAACAAATTATTGCAGAAAAGATAATAAAAAAAGTTACAAAATATTTTTTCTAAACGCTATAAATGCTTATAAATCAAGGGATAATCGACTTACCCACAATACTGTGGATAACTCTGTTGATATCTCAAAATTCAGATATAAATTAAGCTTCAGACTAACAATTTCTATGGTTTTGGTTAATAAATAATCACATCGATTTTTTTGTTATAAATCAATGACTTAAATTTTTAAAAATTTATAAATTTATTTCTACTTTAGAGGGCAATCTACTAAATTATTAATTCGCGGATAACTTTTTCGGTTTTGCCCTTATAGGCTGGGCTTCAGAGACTAAATTAGTGAATTTAAATCTCTATTCATACTCAATAATAAAAGGTTTATTTTTGAGATAAATTAAATTAATTAATGCCTATAAAACTTCCAAAAATTTAACGCAGTTGAAGGCCTTAATATAGCTCTTTAAGCCACTAATTATAGACAATTTTGTGTTTTTATTTAATATATGATTTGATATTTTCCATGACCAAATTTTTTCTCAATTGAATCTAAAAACTCTCGATTTAATGAAACATCAAATTCTTTGGATAGAGGGATCTTTCCAGATGAATTAGTCGACTGATATTCTATAATTACTGGGCACTTTCCTGGATATTCTTTCAATAATAAGCACAGCTTGAGATACTCATTTTTGTTCTCTTCTGATAAAGTAATTTTTAGATATTTAGCATATTTTATTTGAACCCTATCCACTGGATCTATTCGGTCTACTACAATCTGCCATTGCTCTCTAAAATCTTTATTTACCTTTCCAGAAACTACAACCACTTCATCTAATAATATATGTTCGCTATTTTCTGCAAGTTTTTGTGAAAAAACCGCAGCATTAATTCTTTTCTCTCCATCTTCAATAGTTAGGCTTGCCATTTGACCTCGTCTTGTATTTCTATAGACAATGTCAGAAATAAGCGATAGAACCCTCACTTCACGATTATTTCTAAATATCAAGTCTTTTGGTAAAGTGCAAACTATTGATTTTAAATCAGATTTATACCAATCTGTAGGGTGGCGCTCTAGATAGTAACCCATTACATTTTTTTCAAACTTCATTACATTTTTAAAAGAAAGAAACCCACTTTTTATGTATTTTTTTTCATACTCAGTATGGCTATTCACTTCGGCAAAAAGGCTATCTTGGCCTCTTGATAAATCGCTTTGTCTTTGCTCTGCTTGCCTCACTGCTCTTGGATACGTCGTAATTAATGTTGCCCTCTTAATGTCAAATAAATCAAATGCCCCACTATATATTAAAGCCTCAATAGCCCTACGATTTAAGAATTTTTTTTCTATTCGAAAACACAAATCAAAAATATCAGAATAATTTCCATTTTTTTCTCTCTCTAAAACTATCTCTTTGACAAGTGCTTCTCCAACTCCTTTGATAGCCCCTAGTCCATAAACTATTGTTTTATTATTAGTAATGCTAAACTCATACTCAGATTGATTAATGTCTGGCGCAATAACTTCAACCCCATTTTTCTTAGTCTCTCCAACTGTAAACGCAACACGGTCTGTATCATCCATAACTCCTGACAAAACAGCAGCCATAAATGGAGCTGGAAAATGAGCTTTAAGCCATGCTGTTTGGTATGAAATATAGGCGTAAGCAACTGAGTGAGATTTGTTAAACCCGTAACCTGAAAACTTATCAATAAGATCAAATATTTCATTTGCCTTACTTTCTTCAATATTCTTTTCAGCCGCTCCCTTTACAAAAACTTCACGCTGCTCTGCCATTTCCTCAACTTTTTTCTTACCCATCGCTCGGCGTAAAATATCTGCACCACCTAAAGAGTAACCGGCCATAACTTGAGCAGATTTCATTACTTGCTCTTGATATAGAAATACCCCATTTGTGGGCTTTAAAATTTCCTCTAACATCTTATGTGGATACCTTACTTTTGCACCATGTTTTACTTGTATGTAATCATCTACCATGCCAGCATCTAGTGGGCCTGGCCTATAAAGCGCCAACATAGCAACAATATCTTCAAAAGAGTCAGGTTTAAGCTTCTTTAAATAGCCTCGCATACCATCTGATTCAAGTTGAAAAACTCCAGTAGTATTACAATCTTGGAGTAACTTAAATACCTTTGGATCATCAAGCTTAAGTTTATCAATATCAATCAAACTCTCACTTAAGCCTTTTTTAGCTATAATTTTTACCGCTTTATTTATTACGGTTAGGTTTGATAATCCCAAAAAGTCAAATTTTACAAGTCCTACAGCCTCGACATCATCTTTATCGAATTGAGAAACAACAACATCTGACTCATCAGACCCTTTATAAATTGGGCAAAAATCACTAATTTTACTTGGCGCAATAACAACCCCACCAGCATGAGTACCAACATTCCTAATGAGGCCTTCTAAATCTTGAGATAAATCAATAAGTGTTGAAACACTTTCCTCTGAATCATATCTTGCCTTCAATTCATTGGAATCCTCTAATGCCTTACCTAAAGTCATTTTTAATTCATTTGGTATCATCTTAGAGATCTGATCACTAAAACCATAAGGATGTCCTAATACCCTTCCTACATCTCTCACTACACCTTTAGCTGCCATGGTTCCATAAGTAATAATCTGTGATACTTTCTCTGAGCCATACTTGTTAGAAACATATGCAATAACTTCATCACGACGATCTGTACAAAAATCAATATCAAAATCTGGCATAGAGATTCGCTCTGGATTCAAAAACCGCTCAAATAAAAGATCATGCTGAATAGGGTCTACATTGGTAATAGAAAGTGCCCAGGCTACAAGAGAGCCAGCACCTGAGCCCCTACCTGGACCAACTGGAATTCCATTTTCTTTAGCCCATCTTATAAAATCAGAGACAATTAAAAAGTAACCTGGAAAATCCATTTCAAGGATTACGGATAATTCAAAATTAAGCCTTTCAAAATAACTCTTTTCATTTACATTAAGGTCTTTAAGTCTTACTTGAAGCCCTTTATTTGACTCCTCACTAAAAAATTCAGCTATAGACTTTCCTTTTGGTGTTGGAAAGGCTGGAAGGTAATTCTTTTCGAATAATTTAAAGTGTAAGTTACATCTTTTGGCTACTTCAGAAGCATTTGCTATTAACTGAGGATAGTCTTTAAATAGTTCAGACATTTCATCTGCAGTCTTTAAATATTGACTATTGCTAAAAAATTTTAAACGCCTGGAATCATCTAAAAGTCCTCCCTCAGCTATGCAAATTCTAGCTTCATGAGCATCAAAATCACTTTTACTTAGAAACTGTACATCATTAGTAGCAACAACCGGGATCTCTAACTTTAATCCTAATTCAATAGT
Source organism: Candidatus Pseudothioglobus sp. Uisw_016 (assembly GCF_048087635.1). Lineage (GTDB taxonomy): Bacteria > Pseudomonadota > Gammaproteobacteria > PS1 > Pseudothioglobaceae > Pseudothioglobus. The sequence continues at coordinate 1,316,857 of NZ_CP159806.1, forward strand.
AAGGTTAAGGAGATTTTCATCTGAATGTCTATCAGTTCTTTGTGCCGAAATATAATATCGGTCATTAAAAATAGATTGCCAGTGTTTAGCTTTAGTATGGGCCAGCTCTAGCTCATTTGTCAAAAGCAATTGAGAGATGTCTGAGCTGATTGGAGTTGCAATCATAAGTAGACCGTTATGGTGAGAAATTAATTGCTCTTCTGTAACACTAACAATTGAAATTCCTTGCTCATTTAGGTAGGCCTTGGAAATAAGCTCTGAAAGATTTAAGTAGCCCTCATGGTTTTGACAAAGCAAGAGCACTTCATAATGCCCTAAATCAAAATCTATGGATATTTTTGCGCCAATAATAGGCTTGATACCAGCCTTAGTTGCTTTTTGATAAAATTTAATCGCAGAAAAAAGGCTCATATCATCAGTTAAAGCAACACTTTTCATACCCGCTTCTTTAACACTATCTACTAGTTTTGAAACACGAACTAAGCTATTCTTTACAGAATACTCACTTTGACATTGAAGGTGAACAAAATCCACAGAACTCATTTATCCGAAAAAAAATATGAAATTTACTGATCTATTTTACAAACAATTTCAATAATAACTTTTAGCTTTCAACAATTATATATCTGAAATTCAGCTATATAAAAATAAACTAATGTATAGGTTAGATATTTTGCGCAGCCTTAATCAAAGCTTGAGCTTTATCCATAGTTTCTTGCCACTCCATTTCAGGCAAAGAATCATAAACAATTCCTGCTCCAGCTTGGACATATAATCTCTGATCTTTGATAACAGCGGTTCTGATAGCTATTGCAAGATCCATTCCACCATGCCACGATAAATTACCAATAGCTCCAGAATAAATATTACGCTTTAAATCTTCAACTTCATCAATAATTTCCATTGCCCTTACTTTTGGTGCACCACTTAATGTACCTGCTGGAAAAGTAGCTCTAAGAACATCAATAGAGCTCATATTTTCTTTTAACTCACATTCCACATTTGAAACAATATGCATAACATGAGAGTAGCGCTCTATAAACATTTTATCTGTAAGAGTAACACTTCCAGTTTTAGCAATTCTGCCTAAATCATTTCTACCAAGATCAATTAACATTAAATGTTCAGCAATTTCTTTTTCATCTGATAAGAGGTCTTTTTCTAACTTAAGGTCTTCTTCAAGTGTTTTCCCTCTTGAGCAAGTTCCCGCTATAGGCCTTATGGTTGCGATATTATTGTTATCCACCCGTGTTAATATTTCAGGAGAGGAGCCAACTATTGCAAAGTCATTTAAATTAAGAAAATACATATATGGAGAAGGATTAAGTATTCTTAATTGCCGGTAAAGCTCAACAGGATTTGACTTAAAGGCACAGCTTAATCGTTGAGATGGAACAACCTGCATAACATCCCCTGCTTTAATGTATTTTTGAACTTTCTCAACAGCACTTATATAATTTTCTCTTCCAAAGCTTGATACAAAATCTTCTGACTTTATATTTTCAGAAGGAGTAGATGAATATTCAAATGATTTCTTAATATTAGCTTCAATTAAACTAAGCTTTTCAAGACCCTCTTCAAATGACTCTTCATTAGGATTAACATGAGTAATTATGTGCACTTTACTAGTTAAATTATCAACTACCAAAAGATCATTTGAAACCATTAATAAAATATCTGGAACATTTAGCTCGTCAGTTTTATTTATATGTGCCAGTTTTGGCTCTATATAACGAACTATTTCATATCCAAAGTATCCAACTAATCCACCATTAAAATCGGGCAGACTATCTAACTGTGGAACTTTAAATTGATTTTGGTATTCTTCAATCCACGCAAGCGGATCCTCTACTAACTTCTCGTGTATTAATTTTCCATTTTTTTCAACTTGAACTTCATAGTTGTAAACTTTAATTACCGTTTCAGCAGCTAATCCAATAAATGAATATCGCCCCCATTTTTCACCACCTTGAACAGATTCTAAAAAGTAACTATAAGGATTATTAGCAAGCTTAAGATACAAAGCCAGAGGCGTTGCCGTGTCAATAACAACCTCTTTAGAAAGAGGGATATGATTAAAGCCTTCATTAATAAGGCTGTTGAATTTTGACTTTTGCATGGGTGTATTTTAGCATTACCCAGATTACGAAATCTTTAGATTGATTACTCAGTGAGAGGCTTTTTTTAAATAGTTAAATTGAGATTCCACTTAAATACAAAAAAAGGCACTCCAATTTAAGAACTAAATTGAAATGCCTTTAATTTAAAATTAAACCTTATTACTCTTCCACCTCAACTTCACTCAACTGAGCAGATAGCTCTTGCTCAGCATCGCTTGTCTGCATAAATGAGGCATCTATGCGCTTTCTTCTCTTTTCCTGGTGATGTTTAAATCCAGTACCAGCAGGAATAAGTCTACCTACAATTACATTCTCTTTAAGTCCTCTAAGATCATCTACTCTTCCTGTAATTGAGGCCTCAGTAAGAACTCTTGTAGTCTCTTGGAAAGAAGCAGCAGAAATAAATGACTCAGTAGATAATGAAGCTTTTGTAATACCCATTAGCAATCTTTGGAATATAATCTCATCTTTCTTTTGCGCTCTTAACTGCTTATTTTTCTCTACAACATGAACAAATTCAGCAGTCTCACCATTTACATAATTAGAGTCTCCATTATCAATAATTTCAACTTTTCTAAGCATTTGTTTAACAACTACCTCAATATGCTTATCAGAAATCTTAACTCCCTGAAGCCGATAAACATTTTGAACTTCTCTAACCATATAGTTAGCTAAAGCTTCAACACCTAATAAACGGAGAATATCATGCGGATTGTATGGACCATCTGAAATCACATCGCCTTTTTCAACAGTTTCACCATCAAATACGTTAATTGCCCTCCAATGATGAATCATCATTTCAGTTACATCGCCATCTTCATTCGTAATTAGCATACGTACTTTTGACTTGGTAGGACTTCCAAAACTAATAACGCCGACTGTTTCAGCTAGAATTGCATGATCCTTAGCTTTACGTGCTTCAAATAAATCAGCAACTCGTGGCAAACCACCAGTAATGTCACTTGTTTTTGAAACAGCTTTAGGAATTTTAGCAAGTATTGAACCTGCATCAATAAGCTGGCCATCTTCTAGATTTATTTTAACTCCTGACGGCAAATAGTGAGTTGACAATATCGATTTTTTTTCCTTTTTATCAACCAATTGAAGCATTGGCTTCATATCTTTTGCTGCTGAAGTTCTTTGTGCTTCCTCAATTATTTCAAAGAAGATTAGACCAGTAAGTGGGTCAGAGTTTTTGACAACTGTTAAACCCTCAACAAAATCGATGAATGAAACTCTTCCCGAATTTTCAGCTATGATTGGGTGAGTATGCGGATCCCAATCAGCAATCTTATCTTTAGCCTTGACCTTACCACCATCTTTAAAGTGAACAATGGCTCCATAAGGAAGCTTGTAGCGTTCTTTTACTTGGCCTAGTTCATTTCTAATAGAAGCTTCAGAAGATCTTGAAACAACAACAAAATCACCACTAGCATTTTTAATAGACTTCATATTTTCAAAATGAACAATACCATTCGTATTGATATTAATACTATTAACTGCAGTAGATGAACTAGCAGCACCACCAATATGGAAAGTACGCATTGTTAGCTGAGTTCCAGGCTCACCTATTGATTGAGCAGCAATAACACCAACAGCTTCACCAACGCCTATTTTATGGCCTCTTGCCATATCATTTCCATAGCAAGCTGCACAAACACCATAAGATAATTCACAAGTAATTGCAGAACGTACTTGAATAAATTCAATACCTAACTCATTAATTTTATCTGAATCATCCAATGTTATTAAATGGTCTTTCATTAATAGTACATCTTTAGAATTTGGTACCAATATATCTTCAGAGACTACCCTACCAAGAACTGCAGTTCCTAATGTTTGAACTACATTTCCTCCATCAATAACGGATTTCATTACTAAGCCATTCTTAGTTCCACAATCTTCCTCTGTTACGACTAAATCTTGTCCTACATCAACTAATCGACGAGTCAGATAGCCAGAGTTCGCAGTTTTTAATGCTGTATCAGCTAAACCTTTACGAGCTCCATGAGTAGAAATAAAGTACTGCATATTATTTAGACCCTCACGAAAATTACTTGTAATTGGAGTCTCAATAATAGATCCATCTGGCTTTGCCATTAGACCGCGCATTCCTGCCAACTGACGTATCTGTGCAGGAGAGCCTCGAGCTCCAGAATCAGACATCATATAGATTGAATTAAAAGATGGTTTCTTTTCTATCTTTCCTTTAGCATCAACTATATCTTCATAGCCAACCTTATCCATCATAGCTTTAGCAACTTCCTCTGAAGTTCTTGACCAAATATCAATAACTTTATTATAACGCTCACCATTAGTAACAACACCAGAAGCAAATTGTTGTTGGACATCTTTAACTTGGGCAGAAGCCTTATTAATCATCTCAGCTTTTTCACTAGGAATAATCATATCATTTGAGCAAAATGATATTCCTGATTTAGTTGAGTATTCAAATCCCATATACATCATTTGATCAGCAAAAATTACAGTTTCTTTAAGTTCTTGAGACCTATAGCAAACATGTATTAAGTTTGAAACTACTTTTTTAGTTAAAGCTTCATTAATTAAATCAAATGACAACCCTTTAGGCAAAATTCTAGAAAAAATTGCTCTGCCAATGGTAGTATCAATAATACGAGTACTTGAAGGAGTGAAAACAGAATCTATCTTCTTATAATCTTGAATTCTTAATTTAATCTTAGCATGAAGACTAACTAACTTTGCGTCATAAGCAGAAAGTGCCTCATTAGTATTAGCAAAAATCATACCTTCACCTTGTTGATTAACCATCTCTCTAGTCATATAGTAAAGACCAAGGATTACGTCTTGAGATGGGATAATAATTGGGTCACCACTGGCTAAATGAAGAATATTATTTGACGCCAGCATTAGAGTTCTTGCCTCCAATTGAGCCTCCTCAGAAAGTGGCACATGAACAGCCATCTGATCACCATCAAAGTCCGCATTAAACGCAGTACAAACTAAAGGATGAAGCTGAATAGCTTTTCCTTCTATCAAAAGTGGTTCAAAAGCTTGAATACCAAGTCTGTGAAGCGTAGGCGCACGATTTAATAAAACAGGATGTTGATGAACAACTCTTTCAAGAATATCCCAAACTTCAGGAATTTCACTTTCAACCATCTTCTTTGCAGCTTTAATAGTTGAAGCTAAGCCATTAGCTTGAAGACGATTATATATAAAAGGTTTAAAAAGCTCTAAAGCCATCTTCTTAGGAAGTCCACACTGATGAAGCTTTAAATATGGACCACAAACAATTACTGAGCGTCCTGAATAATCAACTCTTTTTCCAAGTAAGTTTTGACGGAATCGTCCTTGCTTACCTTTAATCATATCTGCAATTGATTTAAGAGGGCGTCTATTATTACCCATTACAGCACGACCACGACGGCCATTATCAATTAAAGAGTCGACAGCTTCCTGAAGCATACGTTTTTCATTTCTTACAATGATTTCAGGTGCATCAAGCTCTAATAATCTTCCAAGACGGTTATTTCTATTAATTACTCGGCGATATAAATCATTCAAATCAGATGTTGCAAAACGACCACCATCTAAAGGAACCAAAGGTCTTAAATCTGGAGGAAGAATCGGAAGCACATTCAAAACCATCCATTCTGGTTTGTTTCCTGATTTTATTAATGAATCAACTAACTTAAGGCGTTTATTGATTTTCTTAAGTTTAGTTTGTGATTTTGTATTAAGAGCATCATCACGCAAATTTGCAGCTTCTTTTTCAAGTTGCATTTCTGAAAGAACATCCTGCATTGCCTCTGCACCCATCTTTGCAACAAACTCATCATCACCATATTGATCTAAAGCATCATAATACATCTCTTCAGTAAGAAGTTGTTTTTTGATTAATGGCGTACTACCAGGATCAGTTACCAAAAAAGCTTCGAAATAAAGAACCCTTTCAATATCTTTTAAAGTCATATCCATAAGCAAGCCTAATCTTGAAGGCAATGACTTAAGATACCAAATATGTGCAACTGGAGCAGCCAGCTCGATATGACCCATTCTCTCTCGCCTTACTTTAGAAAGAGTAACTTCAACGCCACATTTTTCACATACAACATTTCTAAACTTCATGCGCTTATATTTACCACACAAACATTCAAAATCCTTCATTGGACCAAAAATCTTAGCACAAAATAAACCCTCTCTTTCTGGTTTAAAAGTTCTATAGTTGATAGTTTCAGGTTTTTTTACTTCACCAAATGACCATGAACGAATTTTTTCAGGGGAAGCAAGTCCAACTCTTATTGCATCAAAATCTTGATCTTTATTTTGCTGTTTTAAAATTTGTAATAAATCTTTCAAATTATTCTCCTAATTTAATGTTGTTCAAGTTCAGTATCAATACCTAGAGATCGTATTTCTTTCACAAGAACATTAAACGATTCTGGCATTACAGACTCAGTACGATTTTCACCATCCACTATATTTTTGTACATCTTTGCTCTTCCAGTAACATCATCAGACTTAACCGTTAACATCTCTCGAAGCGTATAAGCTGCACCATAAGCCTCAAGCGCCCAAACTTCCATTTCACCAAACCTTTGACCACCAAATTGAGCTTTACCACTCAGTGGTTGTTGAGTTACTAATGAATATGGCCCCGTAGAGCGAGCATGCATCTTGTCATCAACCAAATGATTAAGCTTAAGCATGTGCATATATCCGACGGTTATATCACGATCAAATGCATCTCCTGTTCGTCCATCAAATAATTGAATTTGACCACTCTCAGGCAAACCTGCCATCTTAAGTAAAGACTTAATATCATCTTCTTTTATTCCATCAAACACCGGAGTCGCCATTGGAACACCAGAGCGAAGATTATTAGCTAATTCTAATATCTCATCATCACTAAATGACTTTAAGTCTTCAGCCTTTCCATAACTATTATAAATAGAATCGAGCATTGAACGGATTTGCTTAATAGTATCTTTACGATGCTCATCTAGTAAATCACCAATCTTTTGTCCCAAGCCCTTAGCAGCCCAACCTAAGTGAACTTCAAGCACCTGTCCAACATTCATACGTGACGGGACACCAAGCGGATTAAGAACAACATCAACTGGTGTACCATCTGCAAGATGTGGCATATCTTCAACCGGAGATACACGTGAAATAACACCTTTATTGCCATGTCGTCCAGCCATCTTATCTCCAACCTGGAGAGTTTTACGGGTTGCCACATAAACCTTCACCATCTTTTGAACACCTGGTGGTAATTCAGCTCCCTCTTTAATCTTAGCACTTTCTTGTTCATAAAAAAGCTCAAACTCTTCTTGTTTTGCTTTCGATTGCTTAATAAGTGCAGCAACTTCTTTATTTACAGCTGCATCTTTAACTTTTAATTTTGCTAATTCACCATTTTCTAGGGACTTTAGATCCTTAGAAGCTAATTTATCGCCACTTTTAATGCTTCCAATATTACTAGTTGAAACGTTTCCAGAAAGTTTTAAACGAATTCGGCGAAAGATGTCTCCATCAATAATTCCAAACTCATCATCAATATCTTTCTTAATAGTTTCTAAACGTTCCTCATCAATAACAAGCGCACGAGAATCTTTTGCAATCCGATCCTTAGTGAATATCTGAACATCAATTACCACTCCCGACTTTGAAGCACCCATTCTTAGAGAAGTATCCTTTACATTATTAGCTTTTTCTCCAAATATAGCTCTCAATAGTTTCTCTTCAGGAGAAAGCACTGTTTCACTTTTAGGAGTAACCTTTCCAACAAGAATATCGCCACCCTTTACTCGAGCGCCAACATACACAATACCAACATCATCAAGCTTTGATAGCGCAGATTCACTCACGTTAGGAATATCTGCAGTAACCTCTTCTGCACCAAGTTTTGTATCCCTAGCATAAGCTGTCAACTCTTCAATATGAATTGAAGTATAACGGTCTTCCTGGACAACTTTTTCAGATATTAGTATTGAATCTTCAAAGTTATATCCATTCCAAGGCATAAACGCAATCATCATATTTTGACCTAGTGCTAACTCACCTAAATCTGTAGATGGGCCATCTGCCAAAACGTCACCTGCAACAATCTTATCGCCTGGCTGAACAAGTGGCTTTTGATTTATACAAGTATTTTGATTTGAACGAGAATATTTGACCAAACTATAAATATCAACTCCAAGCTCTCCAGCCTTTGCTTGTTTAGAATCAACTCGAATTACTATTCTAGAAGCATCTACTGTTTCAACAACTCCGTCATGATTTGCAACAACACAGACTCGAGAATCAGTTGCAACAACGCGTTCAATACCTGTTCCAACTAAGGGTTTCTCAGCTCTAAGTACAGGCACTGCTTGACGCTGCATATTTGAACCCATTAATGCGCGGTTAGCATCATCATGCTCAAGAAATGGAATAAGTGATGCAGCTACTGATGATATTTGTTTTGAGTCAATATCAATCAATGTCACTTCAGATTTATCTACCAGTACAAATTCATTTTTATGTCTTCCTGAAACAAGATCATCTATCAAATAACCCTTGCCATCTAATTTAGAATTTGCCTGAGCTATCGTATGATCAATTTCATCAATTGCTGATACATAGACAATTTCTTTAGTAACCAATCCTTTTTTTACTACTTGGTATGGAGTTTCTAAAAAACCATAATCATTCGTTCTCGCATAAACAGCCAAAGTATTAATCAACCCAATATTTGGACCTTCTGGTGTTTCAATTGGACATAATCTACCATAATGAGATGGATGAACATCACGAACTTCAAAACCAGCACGCTCCCGTGTAAGACCACCTGGGCCTAAGGCAGATATTCGGCGTTTATGAGTTACACCCGACAATGGATTTACTTGATCCATAAATTGCGATAACTGCGAAGAACCAAAAAATTCTCTAACTGCAGCTGAAACTGGCTTAGAATTAATAAGATCTTGTGGAGTTAATTCATCTGTTTCAGCAAGATTTAACCCCTCTTTCACTGCTTTTTCTACACGAATAAGACCAATTCTAAACTGGTTTTCAATCATTTCACCAATCGCTCTTACTCGTCTATTCGCTAAAGTATCAACGTCATCTACAACATCATGTCCATTTTTAATGTCAATTAACTGCTTAATTACATTGATAATATCATCATGTGTAAGAACATGCTCACCTGTTTCACTTTCAACACCTAGCCTTCTATTTAGCTTCATTCGGCCAACACGAGAAAGATCATAACGATCATTATTAAAAAATAGATTGGAGAAAAGTGTATTAACTGCATCTTCAGTTGCAGGCTCACCCGGTCTCATTACATGATAAATTGACATGCGTGCTTCAATTTCTGTTTGCAACTCATCAAGACGTAAAGTGTCAGAAATATAAATTCCATTTTCAGCATCATTAAGATAGATAATGTTGATTTTTTTAATCTTAGTTGCTAATAACGCTTCAATAGAGTCTTCGGTTATCAATGAATTTGCGGCTAATAAAATTTCACCAGTATCCGTATCAATTATATCTGAGGAAATTACTTTCCCAATAAGGTACTCAAGAGGTGCATTGATTGATTCTATTTTTGCTTCTTGAAGAATTTTTGCATGCTTCGCTGTAATACGACGACCTTGCTCAACGATAACATCCTTACCAACCTTGATATCAAATTCTGCAATAATTCCTTTCAAACGCTCAGGTTTTATTACTAAATCACATGATTTAGATTTTAATTTAACAACAATGTGCTCAAAAAAAGTATCAATAATATCATTTGTAGACTGTCCCATTGCTCGTAGCAAAGAAGTGACAGGTAATTTCCTTCTTCTATCAATTCTAACAAACAAATGCTCATGATGATCAAATTCAAAGTCTAACCATGAGCCACGATAAGGAATAATACGTGAAGAGAATAATATTTTTCCAGATGAATGAGTCTTCCCTTTATCATGCTCAAAAATAACTCCTGGAGAACGATGAAGTTGAGAAACCACAACACGCTCTGTACCATTAATAACAAAAGTTCCAGTATCAGTCATCAATGGGAGTTGGCCTAGATAAACACTTTCTTCAATAATTTGCTTAACACGACGCTTCTTCTTTAAATTAGAACCATTTTTGTCAAAAAGAACCAAGTTAAGTTTAACCTGCAAGGTTGCAGCATAAGTTACTCCACGAAGCTTACACTCTTTAACATTGTATTTCGGTTCCTGAAGCTCATAATCTAAATATTCAATTTCAGCATAACCATTTAGTGCTGTAATTGGAAATACGGAATGAAAAACAGAGTGCAAACCAATATTTTCTTTTTCAGATGCTCCTTTTTGTATAAAGGCATTAAATGAATTAATCTGAATGGACAATAAATCTGGTTCTTTAAGTATAGACTCTCTTGTTCCAAAATTATTTCTGATACGTTTTTTTTCTGTAAATGAATAAGTCATGGATGCCTCATATTAATCAATAAATGGTTTTCAAAATTACTTCTAAAAAAACACCAAAATCCCCTTTTGGAGATTTTGGTTTGTAGCATTGAACAAATTACTTAAGCTCTACGCTAGCGCCAGCCTCTTCAAGCTGCTTTTGAATATCATCAGCTTCCGCTTTTGATGCACCTTCTTTAATTGCTGCAGGTGCACTTTCAACAAGGTCTTTAGCCTCTTTAAGACCTAACCCTGTAATAGTACGAACAGCTTTAATAACTGCAACTTTCTTATCACCAAAACTTGTTAGCATTACATTGAACTCAGTCTTTTCTTCAGCTGCTGCTCCAGCATCTGCTGCTGCCGCAACCGGGGCCGCTGCAACCACTGCTGCAGAAACTCCAAACTTCTCTTCCATTGCTGATACTAGCTCAACAACATCCATTACAGACATGTCTGCAATTGCACCTAAAATATCTTCATTGCTTAATTTCGCCATGATTTTAACTCCTCTATATAATTATTATTATTTTTGATCACGAACAGCTGCTACAACACGAGTTAACTTCGTTGGAACTTCGTTTAAAGTTCTAACTAATTTCTCAGTTGGTGCAAGCATCAACGCCATCAACATACTGATTGCTTGATCTTTGGTTGGTAGGCTAGCGATTCTCTTTAATTGATCTGCATCAATAAATTCACCGGATACTCCCAAACCTTTAACAACTAATGCCTCATTATCTTTAATGAAGTCACTGAAAACACGTGCTACAGCACCCGGATCTTCTTGAGAAAAACCCAAAATAACCGGTCCACTTAAGACTGGGATAATACATTCACACCCTGTCTCAGCTAACGCCCTCTTTGCAAGCGTATTTTTAACAACACGCAAAGAAACATCTGCTTCCATAGCAGCATTTCGCAAATTAGTCATTTGTCCAACATTCAATCCACGATACTCAGCAACACCGACAGACACAGCACCATTAGCTACTGCGTTTACCTGTTCGACGACTGCTTTTTTTGCTTCAAGATTTAGAGCCATAATCTCTCCTGAACAATTAAAAAATGAAAGCTATAAAACTACAACTTTCGCCACAAGGTATTTCCATACCCTCTACATAGGCAAATTGAAGAATCAATTTATTAAGCAACAAATTATCATCAATCTGTCGCACCTATGGTCTTTGAGGCATAACAAGTTACCTTGTTGCCCAAAGAATTTCTTAGCTAATAATTATTAAATTATCAGCATTTAAATCTATTTAAATATCAACACTTGCACCATCAACACTAAGGCCTGGGCCCATAGTCGACGAAACACTTACTTTTTTAATATAAATACCTTTTGCCGAACTTGGTTTAGCTTTTTTAATCGCATCAATTAGTGCAACAATATTTTCTTCTAACGCCTTCACATCAAAAGAAGCTTTTCCAATACCAGCGTGAATAATTCCAGCTTTATCAGCGCGGTAACGCACTTGACCTGCTTTTGCATTCTTTACAGCAGTAGCAACGTCAGGCGTTACAGTTCCAACTTTTGGATTTGGCATCAATCCACGAGGTCCAAGAACCTGGCCTAATCTTCCAACAACACCCATAGCATCTGGAGATGCAATAACTACATCATAATTTAAATCTCCATCTTGCATACTCTTCATTAGATCATCCATACCTACAATATCAGCACCAGCATCAGTTGCTTTTTGAGCATTTTCACCTTGAGTAAAAACAGCCACTCGGACAACTTTTCCAGTTCCATTAGGAAGGACAACTGCACCACGAACATTTTGGTCTGATTTTTTTGTATCGATACCTAAGTTAATACTTACATCGACCGACTCATCAAACTTAGCTGAAGCACAATCTTTGACTAATGCTAAAGCTTCAGTAATTGCGTACTTAGAGCCTTCTTTAATTTTTAAAGCACTTGCTTTTTGATTTTTTGATAAATTAGCCATTATTAACCCTCCACCACAATGCCCATTGAGCGAGCAGTGCCCGCAACAATTTGAACCGCTGCATCTAAATCATTTGCATTTAAGTCCTTCATTTTTATATTCGCAACTTCTTCTAATTGAGCACGAGTAACTTTACCAACCTTATTAAGATGTGGTTCACCACTTCCTTTTTCAATACCTGTAACTTTAAGAAGCAAAACTGCTGCAGGAGGAGTCTTCGTTATAAATGTAAAACTACGATCACTGTAAACAGTAATAATTACAGGTACTGGCATCCCTTTATCAAGCTCTTGTGTTTGAGCATTAAACGCCTTACAAAAATCCATAATATTTACACCATGTTGACCCAATGCTGGACCAACTGGTGGTGAAGGATTTGCCTCTGCTGCAGGAACCTGCAATTTAATATATGACTCAATTTTTTTTGCCATTTTTATCTCCTATGGGTTCAAACGCTTTTAAGCTCCCCGTTAACAAATTCAGTCGCTTCTGACTGACTAACTTATGTCTTCTCTACTTGAGAAAACTCTAATTCAACTGCAGTTGTTCGGCCAAAAATTAAAACCTCTACAGTCAACAAACTTTTTTCATAATTAACACTTTCAACTGTTCCATTAAATTCATTAAATGGACCTTCAGTAACCAAAACTTCTTCACCTGGTTGAAATGCAACCTTAGGCTTAGGCTTGTCAGCACCTTCTTGAACGCGTGCGAAAATTCTATCAACTTCTCTCTGAGTTATTGGAGAAGGTTTTCCTGATGAGCCGCCTATAAATCCTATAACGTTATTAGTGTTCTTAACTAATAACCAGCTAGGTTCAGTAAGCTCCATCTTTATAAGCATGTAGCCTGGGAAAAATTTACGCTCAGTTTCTTTTTTCTTTCCAGCTTTTAGCTCAACTACTTGTTCAGTTGGAATAAGAATCTCATCAACTAAATCTTCAATACCTTCTCTAGTCACAGCTTCTTCAATAGCTATTTTAACTTTCGCTTCATAGCCGCTTCTAGCATGGATTACAAACCAATTCTTAGACATAATAATCCTTTACTTAAAAAATATTAATTGACGAAATTGATTGAACACCCCAAGTAAAGAATGCATCAACAATCCAAAGGAAAATTGCAACTATAACTACTGCAACCATAATGATTCCAGTTGTTTTTATTGTTTCTTGACGAGTCGGCCAAACAACCTTACGTAATTCAATTCGTGTCTCTTTCAAAAAATGAACAAATCTATCACCTTGCTCAGATTTCACAAAAACAGTAACCGCTATAACAAAAACTACAAGGGTTACTAAAACTTTAGTAAGTGCATTAAATCCTAAAGGATTGACATAATATAAAGCAAGTCCAGCAACTACTATTAAAACTGCTAAGATAGTTTTCCACTGATCAGAACCACTCTTTAAATTTTCTATTTGTTTAGCCACACATATCCTTTAATTTGGCAGGCAAGGAGGGACTCGAACCCCCAACCAATGGTTTTGGAGACCACTACTCTACCAATTGAGCCACTTGCCTAAATATCAAACCCTAAAAAGTGACCACTCATAAAAAGCAACCACTTACTAAATTAACTTTTAACTCGTAATTTTCGAGACGACTCCAGCACCTACTGTGCGTCCACCCTCTCTAATTGCAAATCTTAATCCTTCTTCCATTGCAATCGGAGCTAGTAACTCAATTGACATCTTCACATTGTCACCTGGCATAACCATTTCAACGCCTTTTGGCAGTTCGCATGCACCAGTAACGTCTGTTGTTCTGAAGTAGAACTGAGGACGATAATTGTTAAAGAATGGAGTATGACGTCCACCTTCTTCTTTACTTAAAACATATATCTCTGCTTCAAACTTAGTGTGCGGGTTAATCGTACCTTTTTTAGCAAGTACTTGACCACGCTCAACATCTTCACGCTTCGTACCACGTAGAAGAACACCAACGTTATCCCCTGCTTCACCTGAGTCAAGCAATTTTCTAAACATTTCAACACCTGTACAAGTAGTCAACTGCGTGTCTTTAATACCAACGATTTCAATTTCATCACCAACATTAACAACACCACGCTCGATACGACCTGTTACAACCGTTCCACGACCTGAGATTGAGAACACGTCCTCAATTGGCATTAGGAATGTCTTATCTGTATCACGCTCTGGAGTTGGGATGTATGTATCTAATGCTTCAACTAACTTCATAATTGAAGGAACACCAATATCTGATGTGTCACCTTCTAATGCTTTCAAAGCTGAACCAAAAATCACTGGAGTGTCATCACCTGGGAATTCGTATTCTGTCAAAAGTTCACGGATTTCCATTTCAACAAGCTCTACTAATTCTTCATCATCAACCATATCGGCTTTGTTCATGTAAACAACGATGTAAGGAACACCCACTTGACGAGACAATAGAATGTGCTCACGCGTTTGAGCCATTGGTCCATCAGTTGCAGCAATTACAATAATAGCGCCGTCCATTTGAGCAGCACCTGTAATCATGTTCTTAACGTAGTCGGCGTGTCCTGGGCAATCAACGTGAGCATAGTGACGAGCCGCTGACTCATACTCTACGTGCGCTGTTGAGATCGTGATACCACGCTCTCTTTCTTCAGGAGCATTATCAATATTTGCATAATCCTTAAATTCACCACCGTTCATCTCAGCCATAACCTTAGTAAGGGCTGCAGTTAAAGTAGTTTTTCCATGGTCAACGTGACCAATTGTTCCCACATTTACGTGTGGTTTGGTTCTTTCAAATTTCTCTTTTGCCATTTCTAATCTCCTATATTCATTCAATTTGCGTGGAGCTCACCACCGGATTTGAACCGGCGACCTCTTCCTTACCAAGGAAGTGCTCTACCGACTGAGCTAGGTGAGCACAGCCCTAACCACATGGAGCGGGTGATGGGAATCGAACCCACCTCATTAGCTTGGAAGGCTAAGGTAATACCAATATACGACACCCGCAATTTCTTATTCTCATGTTCTTCTGGTGGAGGGAGTTGGATTCGAACCAACGTACTCAGAGAGAACGGATTTACAGTCCGTCGCCTTTAACCACTCGGCCACCCCTCCAAAAAAACAATCGGACATTATCCCATAACTAATTTAGCTTAGCAAGGATTAAATATAGTAATTAAAAGGTTATTCGTTGATTATTTTTGCCTTGAAGCGCCACTTGCAACTGCTGCCTCAAATATTGCTTTTGGGACAACCTCAATTAGCCTTGGATCGAAAGGTTTTGGAATAAAATAGTCTTTACCAAAAGTAAAACTACTATCTTTATAAATCGCTATTAATTCTTTAGGAGCTGGTAGCTTAACCAAGTCTTTGAGTGCATGCACTGCAGCAACCTTCATTTCAGTATTAATAATTTTAGAGTTGGCATCAAGCGCTCCTCTAAAAATATAAGGAAAGCCAAGAACATTATTTACTTGATTTGGATAATCACTCCTTCCTGTAGCCATTAACACATCATCTCTGCAGGCGTAAACATCTACTGGGGAGATCTCTGGATCAGGGTTAGATAATGCAAAGATAATTGGTTTTTTAGCCATTGATTTAACCATCTCTTGTGTCACAAGGTTTCCTCTAGCAACACCTATGAAAACATCAGAACCATTGATGGCATCACTTAAAGTTGTTTTATCCGTATCTGCTGCAAAAGTTAGTTTTTCCTTACTTAAATTTTTACTTTTTGTTGAAACTACTCCATTACGATCGACCAAAAGAATATTACCTTTACTAAAGCCAAGTTCGAGCAATAAATTTAATGTTGCAATTCCTGCAGATCCAGCTCCAGCGCATACAATTTTCGCTTCCTTGAAGTTTTTTTCTTGGATTTCGAGTGCATTTAAAAGTCCTGCTGCGACAATAATTGCAGTTCCATGTTGGTCATCATGAAAAACAGGTATGTCTAACTCATCAATTAACCTCTTTTCAATCTCAAAGCAGCGTGGCGCAGAGATATCCTCTAAATTAATCCCACCAAATGTAGGTGCAATATTTTTAATTGTGTTAACAATCTCATCAACATCTTGCGTATCAAGCTCTATATTAAAAACATCAATACCTGCAAAACGCTTAAATAATACAGCCTTACCTTCCATCACTGGTTTTGCCGCCAAAGGCCCAACATTTCCTAAGCCTAGGACAGCTGAACCATCAGTAATTACTGCCACCAAATTACCTTTTATAGTATATTTATTAACCGCATCAGGATCTTTTACAATTTCTCTTACAGGGGCTGCAACGCCCGGACTATATGCCAAACTAAGATCTTGATCATTATCTAATTTCTTATGAGAAGTAACATTAATCTTTCCAGGCCTTCCTTCCTGGTGATAGGCTAAAGCCTTATCATGAAAAGTTTGTGACATTTTTACCTTATTTATTTATTTTTTAATTTTGAGCAACAAACTCTTCACCAATTTTAATATCAGCTCTGAGCGTTTCAAGTGCTGCATTAAGTGTTTTTTCTTCAAATGCAGAGAGATCACCAAAATCTAATATTTTCTCAACACCATTTCTACCTAAAAGAACTGGTTGAGCAAAAAAGCGAGCCATGTCTCCTGAGCCCTCGACATAAGTACACTCTATTACGCCTTCTTCACCATTAAGAGCGCGAACTAGGGACAAACCAAATTTTGCTGCTGCCTGGCCCATTGATAAAGTAGCTGAGCCACCACCAGCTTTTGCCTCAACAACCTCAGTACCTGCATTCTGAATACGTTTAGTCATCTCAGATGCACTAGCTTCGTCAAAGTCAAAGCCTGATTGAGAAAGCAGTGGAAGGATAGTAATTCCTGAGTGGCCACCAATGACAGGAACACTGACATCTTCAGGATTTAAGCCATTAACTTCAGCGACAAATGTACTAGATCGGATAATATCTAAAGTTGTTATTCCAAATAAGCGAGCTGGATCATAAACTCCTTTTTTCTTTAGAACGTCTGCTGCAATTGCAACGGTTGTGTTTACAGGATTTGTAATAATTCCAATTAAAGCCTTTGGACAAGTATATGCACATACTGAAACGAGATTTTTAACAATACCTGCATTAATATTAAAAAGATCAGATCGATCCATTCCTGGCTTACGAGCAACGCCAGCTGAAATTAATACAATATCTGCATTTACTAAAGCAGGTGAAGGGTCTTCGCCTGCAAAACCAGAAACTTTAACTGCTGTTGGTATATGACTCAAATCTGCCGCAACGCCTGGCGTCACAGGAGCAATATCATATAATGATAATTCAGTTCCATTTGGTAACTGTGTTTTCAATAATAATCCTAACGCCTGACCAATTCCACCAGCAGCACCTAAAACTACAACTTTCATAACATCTCCCTAAAAATATAAAAAATAGCTAAGCAATTATGCTAATAGCAAATTATTCATTGTAGCAATGTTGCTAACTGAAATTTCTTTTGGACAAACAGTCTCACAATGCCGATGATTTGAACAACTTCCAAACCCTTCCTCTTCCATTTGATTTATCATTCTTTCTGCACGCTGCTTACTTTCAATTTTGCCCTGGGGCAACTGCTCAAAATGATTAATCTTTGCAGCCACAAATAGACTTGCTGAAGCATTTGGACAAACTGCAACACATGCACCGCAACCAATGCAAGTTGCTGAATCAAATGCACAATCTGCATCATCTTTATTAATCAGCTGAGAGTTAGCTTCAGGGGCAGAGCCAACAGAAACAGAGATAAACCCTCCAGACTGAATAATTCGGTCAAACGCTTCTCGCTTAACAGCCAAATCTTTCATAATCGGGAAACTTTGAGCACGCCATGGCTCGATCCAGAGCTCTCTCTGATTAGCATAATCCCTCATATAAAGCTGGCAAGTAGTCGTTGCTTTCTTTTCGCCATGAGGATGACCATTAATTACCAATGAGCAGGTACCGCAAATTCCTTCTCTACAATCATAATCAAATACTACGCAATCTTCGCCTTTATCAATAAGTTTCTCATTTAAATGATCAAGCATCTCTAAAAATGAAGTGTCACTATCAATATTTTCAACATCGTAAGTTACAAAGCTTCCGTCACTACTCGTATTTTTTTGTCGCCAGATATGCAGTGTGAAATTCATTTATAGTCCCTATATGTTGGCTTAATAAATTCATAATTAAGCTCTTCTTTATGAAGTTCAGGGCCATTTTCATTAAACTCCCATGCAGCTACATAACCATAGTTCTCATCATCTCTCATAGCATCACCACTTTCAGCAAGATACTCAAGGCGCGCATGTGCGCCACAAGACTCTTCACGATCAAGGGCATCAACACACATTAGGTGGCCAAGCTCAATAAAATCTGCAACCCTACCAGCCTTTTCTAGGGTTTGATTAAAGTCAGTATCTGAGCCAGTTACTTTAATACTTTTCCAGAAATCAGACTTTAGTTTTTCAATTGATTTCACCGCCTCTTCAAGCGCTTTCTTATCTCTTGCCATTCCGCATGCAGCCCATAAGATACCTCCTACTTTTCTATGAAAATAGTCGGGAGAATGTTCTGGCATTGGCGCATTCATTAGCTTATCTATACGGCTTTTAACTGCATCAATAGAGGCTATGACCTCAGGGTGATCATTACTTACCTTTTCAAATGTTCCGCGCGCTAGATAATTAGCAACAGTTTGTGGCGCAATGAAATAGCCATCGGCTAATCCTTGCATCAGCGCAGAAGCGCCTAATCGATTTGCCCCATGATCAGAAAAATTAGCTTCGCCACAAGCAAACAACCCATCAATCGTAGTCATTAGGTTGTAATCAACCCATAAGCCACCCATTGTGTAATGCGGCGCAGGATAAATCTTCATTGGCACTTCATAAGGATTTTCACCTGTAATACTTTTGTACATATCAAACAAGTTACCGTATTTCTCTTTAACTTTATCAATACCCATTTTTTCAATGACTGAAGAAAAATCAAGATAAACACCAAGCCTTTGATCATTAATGATTGAACCAACCCCACGACCTTCATCACATATACCTTTAAGAGCTCTTGAGGCGATATCTCTTGGCACTAAATTTGCAAACGCAGGATACATTCGCTCCAGAAAATAATCTCTATTTTCTTCAGAAATTTCATTTGGATTTTTATCGCAATCTTCAATATTTTTTGGCGCCCATATTCGACCATCATTTCTTAAAGATTCACTCATTAGTGTTAATTTGGACTGACTATCACCAGTTGGTGGAACACAAGTTGGGTGAATCTGAGTGAAACTTGGATTTGCAAAATAAGCACCATTTTTATGGGCTCTCCATGTTGCAGAAGTATTGCAACCCTTCGCATTAGTTGACAGGAAGTAGGCATTACTATATCCACCAGTACACATTACAACACAATCAGCAATGTGTGAAGAAATTTCGCCCGTGATTAAATCTCGCACAACAACTCCTCGGGCCTTTCCATCAATTATTATTATTTCTAACATTTCAGATCTAGAAGTATGTTTTACTTTTCCAGATGCTATTTCTTTGCTCATTGAGCTATATGCCCCTAACAAGAGTTGCTGACCAGTTTGTCCACGCGCATAAAAAGTTCGCGAAACCTGTGTGCCACCGAATGACCTATTTGCCAAATAACCACTATATTCTCTTGCAAAAGGAACACCTTGGGAAACTGCCTGATCAATTATGTTGCAACTTAACTGAGCTAAGCGATATATATTGGACTCCCTTGCTCGGAAATCACCACCCTTAATTGTGTCATAGAAGAGTCTCCAGGTACTATCACCATCATTTTGATAATTTTTACTAGCATTAACGCCGCCCTGAGCTGCAATTGAATGCGCTCTTCTTGGGCTGTCGTTGTAACAAAAAGACTGGACATTGTAGCCTGCCTCTCCTAGTGTTGCGCATAAAGATGCGCCTGCAAGACCAGTTCCAATAACAATAATATTATATTTTTTTCTATTTTGCGGTGCAATAAGAGCTAAATCAAATTTATGTTTCTCCCATCTACCCTCTAAGGGCCCAGTCGGCACGTTTGGATTAAATTTTTGCATACAAAATACCTAGTGGAATGGAAGCATAGCCTGCCATGATTACAAAAACAATCCCAAAAGCAAAACCCTTGGGTTGTTTACTGGAAATACCTAACGTTTGAAGTACGTTTGTCAACCCATGATGTAAGTGTGTTGATATTGCAATCATTCCAAGGCCATAAATAGCCCACATCATTGGTCTTTGAAAAATTATCAGTATTTCTGAATATAAATCAACAGAGTCGATTGAAAACATTTGAACACTATGGGTAACTATAAAAATAAGAATAATAGATGCACCAGACCATGCAACTAATCTTGGTATGGCCTTAGGATAAGGCTTCTTATATCTATCACCAGAACTAACATTATTTGATAATTGCCTAGTAACTGCAGTCACAACATGAAAGATAATTGTTACGCTCAATAAGGCGATTAATATTGGCGAGAAGATTGAGCTATTGAACCAGACATAAAGTGCTGTAAAGGTTTGCTCACCAGCATGAAAAGTTAAAGCACCTAGAAGATAAAATATCAAGAAAAAAAACCAGAATAATCCAGCTAATGCCATCATTTTCTTCTGGCGTACAGTGTTATTTTTAATAGAGTTCATCTAACAGCAATATAGCCAATTAACAGCTAGTTATTATATTTTAAAAAAGAAGGAATTTTAGTCTTAATTAATCTATGTAAAGGTGTTTTTTATATGGTAATTTAAATTTTTTAGTTAATTACACATTATTTTACAAAAGTAATGTTTACTCGCTCATTTAATTCAAATATCTAAATAGGTTTCTAGAGAATCATCAAGCGCCTTCAACCATGGTGTATGGTGAGGTGGAGACTGAGTTCCTGTCATCAAAGATGCATGAGATTTATCTCTAAAAGTCATAATTCCATCTTTTTTGTCATGCTTCCAATCCATAAATGTCTTATTAACTCCTTTGATATCAAAATTGGGATAATCAGTTTCATCAATTAACATTTGAGTGTAAGCGCCTTGAAAGTCAATTGCATAAGCAACATCCTCTTGCGCTGTTTCTCTCTTATGCCATTCAAGTGTATGCGCCTGCATATCATCAAATGAAGGTAACTCTATTTTTTCAAGAATAACGTCTCTTGCATACCAAGCTTGGGCGTCAAACATATTAAAGGTATACCATTGATCTTGCATACCTAAATACATCAGCTTTGGATTTTTCTCCCAGACAACACCTTTAAATAAACCTAATGGATAAAGAATATTATTCGTTTTCAAGCGGAGTGAATCTGGCAAGAATGGGAAATGGTGAACATAACCTGTACATAATATAATTGAGTCTACATCTTTAGAGCTGTCATCGGCAAAATGAGCAGTGTTTCCTGAAACTTTAATTAATGCAGGTTTCTCCTCCCAATTATCAGGCCATCCAAAACCCATTGGAGCCTTACGATAGCTACTTGTAATAGATTTAGCTCCATATTTATAACATTGAGAACCAATATCTTCAGCGGAGTAACTGCTTCCAATTATTAAGATATCTTGGCCTTCAAACTCTAAAGCATCTCTAAAGTCATGAGCATGAAGTATTCTGCCATTGAAATGACTAAAACCATCATAATTTGGAACATTAGGAGTAGAGAAATGGCCACTAGCAACAATTACAAAATCAAATATTTCGGAGTAAGTTGTATCATCAACAAGATTACTGGCTGTGACAGTAAACTGTTCACTTTTTTCATCATATTCAACATTTCGAACGGATGTGTTAAATCGAATCATATCTCTAACGTTAGCTTTCTTAACCCTGCCTTGAATATAATCAAATAAAACCTCTCTTGGCGGAAAGGAGGCTATAGCATGACCAAAGTGCTCTTCAAAGTAATAGTCTGCAAACTCTAAGCACTCTTTTGGGCCATTTGACCAAAGATAACGGTACATACTGCTGTGTGCAATTTCGCCATGTTGATCAAGTCCAGTCCTCCAGCTGTAATTCCATAAGCCTCCCCAGTTTTCTTGCTTCTCAAAACAAACAATCTCGGGGACGATTTCACCATTTTCTTCCGCTGATTTAAAAGCTCTAAGTTGGGCGAGACCAGATGGACCAGCACCAATGATTGCTACTTTTTTATTCATCATTTTTCTCTAAGTTAGTTGATTTTTACATTAGACAATTTAAATTATAATTAGTTATGTTACACACATAGATATCAATTTAATCTTAAATATTTGTGGTAATAAGTGGTATTTAATGGTATAAAATGGTTTTATGTTTCGTGGAATCCACCTATTATCAATTGATTCGAAAGGAAGGGTAAAGATACCTATTCGCCATCAAGAACAAGTTGCCAAAATCTGCTCTGGGGAAATGGTACTTAGTATTCATCCTGATGACCCTTGCTTAGTTTTATACCCACTACCTAATTGGCAGCAACTTGAACGAAAGATTTCTGAACTCCCTTCACTAAATGTTCACTCAAAGAAAATATCCAGAAAACTTATAGGTCACGCTTGTGATTGTGACTTGGATAAAATTGGCAGGATTTTATTACCAAGCTCTCACAAGAACTATGCAAATTTAACAAATAAAGCGATTTTAAGTGGCCAAGGTACAAGCTTTGAAATTTGGGATGAAAAGGCATGGCAAGAACAAATTGAAAAACTTGAAAGATTAAGTTCTCAAAATGAGGCTCCTGAAGAGATTTCAAAACTTTCACTTTAAAGCGATGAATCAATTAAGTGCAATAACTCAATGATAGATTCAAATCATCATGAATCAGTACTCTTTAATGAGTCTATTAAAGGCCTGAATATTAGGTCTGATGGCATCTATGTTGATGCCACTCTAGGAAGATGTGGGCATACCAAGGGAATACTAAATAACCTTGGAAATTCTGGAAAAGTTATTGGCCTTGATCAAGATATGGACGCAATCAACTATGCACAAGTAAATTTTCCAGATTCACGCCTTACCCCAATCCATTGTAATTTTTCAAACCTTCAAAATATTCTTAGCCAATTGAATTTATTAGGAAAAGTAGACGGAATATTAATGGATCTTGGTATCTCTTCACCACAAATTGATAATGCTGAAAGGGGGTTTAGCTTTATGAAAGATGGCGCTCTTGATATGAGGATGGATCAAACCCAAACTATTACTGCAGCAAGCTGGTTAAGGGATAGTAGCGAAACTGAAATTGCTAATGCTCTTTTTCAGTATGGTGAAGAAAAAAGAAGTAGAATTATTGCCTCAACCATTAAAGAATATCAAAAAAATAACGACCTAAACTCGACACTTGAGCTAGCAAATATTATCTCTACTGTTGTTAGGCCTGGCAAAAAAAAGCACCCAGCAACTCGCTCATTTCAAGCCATTAGAATTGCAATTAATGATGAATTAAAAAAACTTTCAGAAGCTCTTGAACAAACTATTGATGCGTTATCTCCAAAAGGAAGACTTGTAATTATTACTTTTCACTCTATTGAAGATAGAATAGTTAAACAATTCATTCGTAAACATTCTCGACCTAAGCAACTCCCTAAAGGACTTCCAGTCATTACCAATGATGAGTCTGAATGCTTACTGAAAGATTTAGGAAAAATTAAGCCTTCTGATGAAGAGATAAAAGTGAATAGAAGAGCACGAAGTGCTATCCTCCGTTTAGTTGAAAAGTGCTAGAGATAATTAAAAAAAAATTTATTATTAATATTTTATTAATAATTTCGATCGTTTCAATTTCAATATTAAGCATTCATTGGCATCA
Source organism: Candidatus Pseudothioglobus sp. Uisw_016 (assembly GCF_048087635.1). GTDB lineage: Bacteria > Pseudomonadota > Gammaproteobacteria > PS1 > Pseudothioglobaceae > Pseudothioglobus. The sequence continues at coordinate 1,341,110 of NZ_CP159806.1, forward strand.
TCAAATGTATTTGCTACATAAAAACGAAAAGGTTGTTAAGTCTAATCATGAGCGCATAAATGCTCTAAATAGGCAGCTAATGATGGAATTTTCAGAGCTTGAAAGCGGCATAACGATTTATCAAAAATCAAAAGAAGAATTATTGATGTTCGTCCCAATTGAAACTGAAGAGATTTCTATATGAAGATTGCAAGGGTACAGGGTTACAGAAACAGACAAGCATTAATTAAAATTAGCTTCATTATCATAGTGTTCTTTTTTATTTATAGAGCTTTTAGTATTACCGATATTATTGCAAATGACTTGTCATTAAAACTTAAAGCCTCAAATAATTCTGAGTTTACAATTATTGAAAAATCCATAAGAGGCAATATTCTGGATAGGAATAATAATCTACTTGCTATAAATCTCATACATAAAAAAATTAATCTTGACCCAATGATCCTTCAAGATGAATATATTAATCTTTTGGCTAAAGCCTTAAATATTCCAACGGATGAATTTAGGAAAAAAATAAGTAAAAAGAGAGAAAATAAAAGAAAGTACTTTATTGTTAAAGAAAAATTAAGAGTAAATGACCCTATTCTAAGCAATATTGCTGAACTCAAAAATAAACGCGTTAACATTTGCTTGAAAGAACTTAAATTACCATCTAATAATTTGGCAGATAAAGTTAAATTACTTGTTGGCTTAAAGTTAGCAGTAAAAGAAAAAATAGAAGTGGAAAAGTGTACTAGGCAATCAATAGCTGGGGTAGCAATCGAATCTAGTGGTTTTCGCTACTATCCTAAAAAAGACTCTTTAGCGCCATTAATTGGAAAAACTAATATTAATAATATTGGAGTATTTGGTATTGAATCAGAATATGATCAATACTTAGCTGGATTTGATGGTATTAAGCGATTAGCAGATAATAAAAATGGTTCTAATATCTACTATGACCCAGAGTTAATTAAAAAATTTAAAGAAGGTGCTGATTTAAATTTAACTATTGACTCAGATATTCAATTTCACGTCTACAATGCAATCAAAGAGCAGGCAGAATTCCATGAGGCAGACTCTGCCGCTGCAATTGTTTTATCACCTAATGGTGAAATATTAGCCCTTACAAACTACCCATCAACAGATCCAAACAATCATCAAAACTATAGTGCTGATGATTATCGTAATCGTGTTTTCTCTGATAAAACTGAGCCAGGATCTACCATGAAGCCCTTTACAATGCTTCTTGCTTTAGATAAAGGCGTAATAACTGCAACAGAAGATGAATTAATTGATGTCACAACTCGTATTGGAAACATACTGCCTGACAAAAAATATACTGAGATGACGATAGAAAAAATTCTTGAAAAGTCACATAATTTAGGCACAGTAATGGTTGCAGAAAATATTGAAAATGAAGAGTTCTTCAAGACATGGAAAATGCTAGGTTTTGGAAGTTCACTTGGATTAATGCCTGGAACTGAAAATCCTGGAGTTTTAAGACATTATAGGAATTGGGGCTTAGCTGACAAACGTTCACTTTCATTTGGGCATGGTCCTATGAATACAAATCTTGCACAACTAGCAAGAGCTTATCTTGTGTTTGCCAATGAAGGCGCGATACCTTCATTAAAACTTTTTAAAAATAACAGTGCTCCTGATAATTTAGAGCAAGTCTTTTCTCCAGAATCGACTAGAAGAATAGCTGAAATACTCGACTCTGTTGTTTCAGATAATGGATCAGGTTATCGAGCAGTAATTGATGGTTACTCAGTTGCCGGAAAAACAGGCACAGCAGAAATGGTTATTGATGGAAAGTACAGCAAAGATGGCGCTAAAAGAACTTATTTCATTGGGTTTTCTCCTGCTGAAAATCCAAAATATATTATGGCAGTTAGACTTGATTACCCTAAAAAATGCTTTGTATCTTGGGATCCAACTATGAGAAATCGATGTGAAGGCTCTAATTCAGCTTCTATGGCATTTCAAAAAGCAATGAAAAGAATACTAATTAATGATCCAGATATTAAATCAAAGTTTGAAGGCTAAGTTTACTTTTTAGATACTGGGTTAGCCTTACCTTTCATAATATTTTCCATAACAAGCTTTTCATCATCATGAGTTTTAGCTAAGAAAATAGAGGCTTTTGTTGATTTTCTTTCGTAGTATTTTTCTGCTGCCGTCAAAGTGTAGCCAAATTCTTCCTTGGCTTCATATTCACTTAAAAATGGTTCCATTACACTTAGCTCTTGAAGGCGAGAATACACTCTTTCTTTAGACTTAAAGGGCGCCAATAAACCATCCTTTGAAAGGTCAGACTCAACCTGAGCATATCTTATCAATTCAACCAATACTTCTGACTTAGGAAGATTTCTTACCCTTTCCTCAATAACACTTAAGGATTCAGGATCATTTACAATTGTTGGATAATTAATGACGCATGAAATCATTCTTGACATAAGGCTTTTCATGCTTGAAGAGCGTGTAACAACTATATTATTTCGAATTGGCCTATATGGTGGCTCAATTTCATCATAATCATCTGCATTAAACGTTGGCATCTCGTCAATAACACTTTGCTCTATAGCTTTTTCAACCTGAACAACATTCTGCCCAATAGTTTGGGCAACACCTTCAATTAATTGCTGGCGGTATATTGGATAAGTAACTAAGTTAATTAAAGCAGCAGATTTTTCTAAAAACAAGGTTTTTCCTTCAATTGTATTAAAGGGAACTTCTGATTTTATATGGTCAAATAAAAAACTAGATAAAGTCTGAGACTCCTCTACCCTGTTGGTAAAAGATTTTACTGACTCACTTTTTATTAATGTATCTGGATCCTCTCCATCAGGCAATAATAAAAACTTAATAAGGAGTCCTGAAGTTATTACTGGCAAAGAAGTTTTTAAAGCTTTCCAAGCTGCATCTCTTCCAGCTTTATCACCATCAAAACAAAAAATAATTGCCTCCGCTGAGCGAGATAAAACTTGCAAATGAGCTGGGGTAGTTGCAGTTCCAAGAGTAGCAACAACGTTCGTTATGCCTTGTTGATGAAGAGCAATCACGTCCATGTAACCCTCTACAACTATAATATAATCAATACGCCTACTATGCTTTCTGCAGTGATAGAGGCCATAGAGTTCTTTTGATTTTGAGAATAAAGGGGTTTCAGGTGAATTAAGATACTTTGGGTTATCCTTGCTTGATAGGACTCTTCCACCAAAACCTATAACATTGCCTTTGGTATTATGTATTGGAAACATTAATCGATCGCGAAACCGATCATAGAAGTCATCTTTCTTATCTTTTTTTGGAACTAACATCCCCATTGTCAGGAGATCCTGAATTGCTTCATGATTATCTTTAAAAGCATCATAAAGATTAGTCCAGCCAGGAGGTGCAAATCCAAGCTCAAATCTTTTAGCTATAGTGCCGCTAATGCCTCTATTTTTTGCATAATCGACTACCTTCTTTTTCGCTGCAGATTGTTTTAATTGATTTTGATAAAATTCGCTAAGCTCTAACATCAGTTTATTGTATCGCTCAAACCTCTTATCAACAGGTTTAGCAGTCTGGTCATATACAACTGAAACTCCTGATTCTCCTGCAACTGTTTCAATGGCCTCAACAAAGGCTAAATGATCATACTTCATTATAAAATCAATTACACCACCACTTTCACCACAGCCAAAACAGTGGTATATTTGCTTATTAGGGACGACCGTGAATGATGGAGTTTTTTCTTCATGGAAGGGACAGCATGCCTTGAAATCCTTCCCAGCCTTTTTTAAAGCGACTCTCTTATTAATTAGGCCGACAATATCTACCCTATTGGGCAAATCATTGATAAAATCTCTGTCAATAAAAGGCATAATTTATATGTTAATCTTTAGTTTCATTTTATTTTTATTTTAATGTTAAACATCAAATTTATTCACCCTAAATTTTTTCCAACTTGGATTTTAATTTTGCTAATGCGAATTGGAGTGTTTATTCCTTTTAGCGCCCAAGTAATTATTGGCAGGACAATAGGTAAAGTAATGTACCCATTAATGTCAAAATTACGCTCAACTGCTTATTCCAACATATCTCATTGCTTTCCTGAAAAAAAACAATCACAAGTTAATGCTTTAGTTAAAAGCCACTTTGAAGCAATAGGCATAAGTCTATTTGAAACTGCAAATGCATATTATGCTAGTGATAAAAAAATTATTAAACTATTAACAACTAAAAATGAGCATTTTTTTAAAGATGCACTTAAACAAGAAGGAGGGATTATCCTTCTTTGTGCTCATTTTATGCCCCTTATGTTAGGCAGCCGTGCCCTTCTTATTAATCACACAATTGCCAATATTTATAGGCCTCAAAACAATAAACTGTTTGATCAGGCTATGGTCAAAGGATATAAAAACCATGGCGCTGTAATGATTAAAAGTACGGATACAAGGTCAATCGTAAAAGCCATAAATAATAGTCTTCCAATTTGGTATGCGCCTGATCAAGATCTTGGCGAAAAAAATAGTGTATTTGCCCAATTATTTGGAATTCCAACAGCCACTGCTACTGCAACGGCTAGGCTGGCTAAAAATAATAATACTAGGGTCATCCCATACAGTTTTATAAGAACCAAAAAGGGATATGAAATGTCATTTGAAGAGCAGCTACAAAACTTTCCATCTAATAATCCAGTTGATGATGCGACAACTACAAATATGATTCTTGAAAAACAAATAAAAAAAACACCTGAGCAATACTTATGGATTCATCGCCGATTTAAAACAAGGCCAGAAGGGGCTAAAAACTTCTATAAAAGTAATTAATAATATTTCATTAGAAATACAACAATTAAATAAAATAGAGTATAATTACATTCTTAAATTTTGTCACATACAGCGTTAATTATGTCAATCGATACACAAGCTATTATTAAAGAATATCAAAACGACTCAACTGATACGGGGTCTGTCAATGTCCAAGTTGCCCTTCTAACAGCAAGAATTAAGCATTTAACTGAGCATTTTAAAACACATAAAAAAGATCACCACTCAAGAAGAGGGCTTTTGCGTTTAGTTTCTCAGCGTAAAAAACTACTAGCCTATGCTAGAACTAATGATGTAACTACGTATTCAAATTTAATTTCGCGACTAGGCCTTAGAAAATAAATATTTACGTGAAATAAATTCAAGCCCCTATTTTGGGGCTTTTTTATTACTTGTAGCAGTAAAATAAAGCTATGGAACTTTCTGCAAATTATCAAAAAATAGCTGAACTGATTGAACGGTCAAGTACTTTAGCAGAACATTTGGCTGTTGATGAAAAGATTGAGCGCCTGGAAGAAGTTAAGTTAGAGCTAGAAAATCCTGAAATATGGTCAGAACCTGAAAAGGCACAAGCATTGGGCAAAGAAAAGGTCGATCTTGAAAACCTTTGTGAAGTTTTTTCTCACTCATCAAGTATTTTAAATGATGCTAAAGAACTCCTTGAGATGGCTGAAGCTGAAAATGACTCAAAGACAGTTAATGGACTCGTTTCAGATTTAAATGAAATAGAAGAATCATTAGCATCATATGAATTTAGAAGAATGTTTAGTGGCAATATGGATCAAAATTCTGCATACCTAGATATTCAATCTGGATCTGGAGGAACAGAGGCCCAAGACTGGGCTGAAATGATTTTAAGAATGTATTTAAGATGGGGTGATAAACATAATTTTAAAGTTAAGTTAATGGAGGTTTCAGCTGGAGAAGTTGCTGGAATTAAATCTGCAACTATTCACTTTGATGGTGACTATGCATTTGGCTGGCTAAGAAGTGAAATAGGCATCCATAGGCTAGTTAGAAAATCTCCATATAATGCAAATGGAAAAAGGCATACCTCATTTTCTTCAGTTTTTGTGTCCCCAGAAATTGATGACAATATTGAAATAGATATAAACCCCTCTGACCTTCGAATTGATACTTACCGCGCTTCTGGTGCAGGTGGTCAGCATGTTAATAAAACTGAATCTGCTGTTAGAATTTCACATTTACCAACTTCAACAGTTGTTCAATGTCAAGATGGGAGATCGCAACATGCTAATAAAGATCAGGCAATGAAACAATTAAAATCTAAACTATACGAGCTTGAAATGCAAAAAAGGAACAGTGAGAAGCAGGATGTTGAAGATTTAAAGTCAGATATTGGCTGGGGACATCAAATACGCTCATACGTTCTTGACCAGTCTCGTATTAAGGATTTAAGAACAGGTGTCGAAAGTAGTAATACTCAGGATGTACTCGATGGTAATTTAGATCAATTTATAGTAGCAAGCCTAAAAGCAGGCCTATAAAAATAAACCTTCATTGATTTACATTGCATTGGTAAAATTGTTATTAAACAAATTAATGCTAAACAATGAAATCCCTAGATAAAATTCAGTTTAATGAAAATGGACTAGTTCCCGTAATTACTCAGGACTTTTCATCTTCTGAAATTTTAATGATGGCGTGGATGAATAAAGAAGCGCTGTCTTTAACTGTAAAAACGAAAAAAGCAGTCTATTTTTCAAGGTCTAGAAAAAAACTTTGGTTTAAAGGTGAAGAGTCTGGCCATAGTCAAGATATAGTTGAGATTTATACAGACTGTGATCAAGATGTTATTTTGCTTAAGGTAAGTCAACAAGGAGGTATTGCTTGTCATACAGGCCGTGCTAATTGTTTTTTTAATAAACTTGAAAATAATGAATGGCAAAGTATCTCAGAGGTCATAAAGGATCCAAAGGAAATCTATGGATAACATGCTTTTAGCTTTAGAAAAAATACTTGAAGAACGAAAATCATCCTCAGAAGATAAATCTTATGTTTCTTCTTTATATCGTCAAGGAACAAATAAAATCCTAGAAAAGATTAGCGAAGAATCAGATGAAGTTATTAAAGCTACCAAAGAAGAGGGAAAGGAAGAAGTTATTCATGAGGTAGCAGACCTTTGGTTTCACTTGTTAGTTCTACTGCGTCATGAAAATATTTCACTTGAAGAGGTTGAATTAGAATTAGCCTCTCGTTTTGGCATATCTGGTCATCAAGAGAAAGCTTCTAGAAATAAATAGATTATTGTATTAGCTCAAAAGCACTTATAATTCCATCGGCTACGTCAGTAATTCTTTTATTTTTGTCCATAGCCATCTTCCGAATAGACTGATAGGCTTCATCTTCAGTTATTTTTTTATGCTTCATCAGTAAACCTTTAGCTTTTTCAACTGCTTTTCTCTCAGCTAACTGATTTCTAGTAGCATCTAACTCATCTTTCAGTGCTTGAAACTCTCTAAAACGGGCAATTGCAACATCAATAATCGGCTGCACTCGTTTTTCCTCAAGACCATCAACAATATATGCATTAACTCCTGACTTAATAGCAGTACCAGCCATATGATCTTCTGAACTTTCTGTAAACATTACAATAGGCTTAGGTTTAGTTTTATTAACATCCCTCAAGTTAGCAAAAACAGCCTCATCTGGAATATCTGCATTGACAATGACAACATCAGCATGGGTAATTTCATTACTTGTTGCAAGATTAACACTCCCCTCTAACCGAGAGATAACTTCATGACCTTTGTCTTGAAGTGCACGTCTAAGAATCGCAGATCGCCCCATATTCTCATCAACTAATATAATTTTTAACGCTGTTTGTTTCATTAAAATTTTAAATTTATTTTGGTTGGCTGGTAATATACCTCATTGAACTCATGTTTCATATTTAATTAGAGTTTAGTAGTTTTAAATATTCTGCTTCCGTAAGAATTTCAACCTGATGAGTTTTGGCATCTTTAATTTTTGATTGGCCAACATTTTCACCAATAATTAAAAAATCAGTTTTTGAACTAACACTCCTTCCAACATTCACACCGAAAGTTTTGGCTTGTTTTTGAAGCTCAGCCCTAGATTCACTCATTGTTCCAGTAAAAACAATTTTTTTACTATTAAAAGGACTATGACTTTGATTAATTTCAGTATTTAAAAGTGTTTGCTCTAATTCAAAACCTTCTGAAATCAAAATCTCATATTGAGGCTTAATTAAAATTAAGCCATCGAAAATTAACTCTGCAGTTATTTCAGCAAAGCCATCAATATTTGAAATATCTTTTACGGACAAATCAAAAATTTTTTCGACTGAATAATTTCTTAGTAAATTTTCACAGTTTCCCATTCCAAGTCTTTGGACCCCAAAAGCAGCCAAAAACCTCCAGTCTTCAATACTTTCTTTTCTTGATCTAATGAGCTGATTAATTAAATTATGAGAGGTTTTTTCACCAAAACCCATAGACATTAATTTAGCTTCATTTAGAAGGTAAATATCACTTACTTGACGAATACCTTCAGCGTATAGTTTTTGAATTGTAGCTTGTCCAAACCCATCATTATTTGCAAGAATCTGAAAAAAATATATTATTTTTCCAGTAATTTGTTCTGGACATTTTTCATGGTTGAGGCACATTAAGAAATCTGAATCCCAGCTTAATTTATGCCCACAACTGGGGCAGTTAGTTGGAATATCTACTTCAGCCTTTTTCAAAACTTTGTTAATCTTTGGAATTACTAACCCACTACGAGTAAGTTCAATGACACTTCCAGCCCCTAATCCTTGGTCTTTCACAAGGCCATAATGATGGCCAGTAGCACGATAAATTGTTGCACCACTAAGTTGAGTTGGCTCTAATTCAGCAACAGGTGTTATCTTGCCCGTTCTCCCAACTTGAGCAGTTATTGATAGAACCTTAACTTGGGCTTTTTCTTTATTTTCTTTAAAGGCAATTTGCCAGCGGTGAAATTTACGGTTTGAGCCCATATGCGTTTTAAGCTCGGGGTTTACTATTTCAAATACCACTCCATCTATATCAAAATCAACTCCACCTTCAAGCTGACTTACAATATCAAGAAATTGCTTCCTGAATTCATTTATGCCTCCAAGCCAATGAGGTAATTGGTTAAATGGAACAAATAAAGCAGCTTTAGCGCTAATTGCATCGATAGCAAGTTTGTCTAATTCTTTTTCTTTAATCAGACTAGCCTGAAAATTTCTTGGGTATTCAAAATGATTACTAAGGTATTTTTCAAAATAGCTACGCTTAACAACTATTTCTCCAGGCCCTTGTCCTCTTTCACTGTTATTAAAAACTCCAAGCCCTCTTTCAAAAACTCTACTTATATCACTTCCTTTATTGCCATCACCTCTTGTATAAAGCTTATTACCATCATCGTAGCCTGCAAAACCGTCCAACTTAGCAGTTCCTTTTATTTGAATATCTGCGAGCAAATAATTAATTTCACTTGAAAATTTAGTAATTCTTTCAAGCCATTTATTTACTTCTTCCCAACTATAAGCTTTGTCTGTTGATAGCATCTTTTGCGGTAGTTTAATTTTATCTTCTGAGAAACCCTTAATCTCATCTTCAACTTTTTTTAAAAATGGGTGATTTGGAAGTCTCTTAGCTAGCTCATTAAGAAAAATAAAATCATAATTCTCATCACTTATAATTGGACTTCCAATTCGATATCTTTGATTTGCGATAATGCAAAACTCTATCAGAACCTCATCTGATAAATCACTAACCAAAGAAATTTGGCTAGCGATATCTTTAATTATTTGATTTGAAAGCATGATTTATTAAAATCTAGCTAGAGTTAAAAAATATTTAAAACTTCAATGCAATTTGATTGAAAAGTTCGATACTATAGTCAATTATATCTTGTTCATTCTCTTCACTCAAGTCTACAAAAATCACAGTGGATTGAGATTCCCCAACTTCTTTGATAATTAATTGATAAGTCGTATCTTTATCCATAGAGCCTAATATCTTAGAGAAAAAACCTTTATTAGGATTAACTTTAATCAAAAAACTTCCTTCAAGAGAATCTCTATCTTGAACATCAATACCTAATTCATCCAGTGACCAACCGAGATAGCTCCAGGATTGTTTTTTATCATAAGGAAGAACTAATACTGCATATCCAGATTCAGAAGTAACTACTGATGAAGATGGGCCATCTGATGCAATATTAGCTTCTATATTACTGATAGCTTCCATTCTATCACTACCTAAAAAAACCATAAGCTTTAAAAGCATCTCCGTCTCAAGCTCAACATCTTTATCCCTAGGTTGCCAAACCCTTACTGCCCCAGAAACAACTTCACCAATTGATGAAAGAGTCAAATAGACTTCAGATTTATTTTGACCCTCAATGGGCTCAATTCGAATACGGTATTTATCAGCAATTGGAAGTCCATATTTAGTTTTTAAAACTTTTGCTATATTGGCACGGATTACACCAAGAGATTTATCAGGAACTTTTGTATCTATTTCTAGGTAATCAGTCTCTAAAATACCAATTTTTTGATTTTCTTTTTCTATTTTAAAGTTATATGATCTAAAAAATTCTTTAGAAAGATTCCACACTTCACTTGGAGGTAGATCTACAATAAGCCAGCGACGATACTTATCTCGCATTACTTCAACATTTTGAACTTTTTTAATGATATTTTCATTATTACTAACTTCAGTAACTTCTGAAAATTCTCCCTGAAAGCTAGGTTTAGTGAGGTCTGGAGGGATTACTAGAGAATCCACTTTGTCATCAGCCTGATAATTTACAACACGACTCCCCAAGCCTACTTTCTTTAATGGATCTGTAATTTTTGAACAACCTACCACCAATAAGCTAATTAAAATAAGAGTTAAATAATTGATATTTTTCATACTAAGTCTAGTTCCTTTAAGTCATGCTCAATAATTGATTTAAACTCATTAGATAATTCCAGCAAAGGAAGTCTAATGCCTTTGTCACATTTTCCCATCTTATGAAGAGCCCATTTAACAGGAATTGGATTAGCCTCTAAAAATAAATTTTTATGAAAATTTTCTAGATTAGAGTTCAAATTTTTAGCCAGATCTGTATTTCCAGCAATTACTGATAAATAAACTTTTTGAAGCTCTTTTGGAACAATATTAGCAGTTACTGAAATTCCACCATGACCACCTGCAATGAGAAAATCAACTGCTGTAGCATCATCTCCAGTTAGCAATAAAAAATCTTCAGGGCACTTTTCAACCAACTGCTTAATCACTGAGAGGTCACCAGTTGCATCCTTAATTCCAATAATATTGGAAATTTCAGATAGCCTAGAAATTACATCTACAGACATATCAACTGCAGTCCTTCCAGGGACATTATAAAGAATTTGATCAATATTAACACTTTCTGCTATCAACCTGAAGTGCTGAAATAGTCCCTCTTGGGTTGGTTTATTATAATATGGGGTAACTAATAGACAAGCATCAGCACCTAAATTTTTTGCCTCTTGAGTAAGTTCAATAGCCTCAGATGTAGAATTTGCACCTGTACCTGCAATAATTGGAATTCTTTTCGCAGCATATTTAACTGTGTGATTAATTATCTTTAAATGCTCCTTTACGCCCACAGTTGCTGACTCACCAGTAGTCCCAACAGAAACAATTGAACTTGTTCCTGAATCAACATGAAAATCAATTAAAAGATTGAGCGATTCATAGTCTACAGCTCCATCAGCAAACATTGGAGTAATTAATGCAACATTTGAGCCTATAAAAGAGTGATTTTTATTCATTAAGAGATTGATTCAAAATATAGCTGAAATTATATACGATTGGCCTTGTAATAACAATTCTACTATAGACTTTATAACAGTAGATTTACTTTATTAAAAGGTCAGGTCTTTTTTGCTTAGTTTTTTTATTTGACTGTTCATGGCGCCATGCATCTATTTTAGCTTGGTTTCCACTTAATAATACACTTGGAACTGATTGACCATCAATAGTTTCTGGTCTTGTATAGTGAGGGTGATCAAGTAAATTATCAGTAAATGAGTCCTTTAATGAATCCTCATTTCCTAAAACATTAGGCAAACGACGACTTACAGAATCAATTAATACCATAGCAGCTAACTCGCCACCACTAATAACGTAGTCTCCAATAGAAACTTCATAGTCAATATCATTTTCTATAATTCTCTCATCCACCCCCTCATATCGCCCACAAAGCAGAGTTAATGAATCAAAGGATGACAATTTTTCAACTAAACTTTGATTTAATGCTTGGCCTTGAGGTGACAAATAAATGACTTTAGTTTCTGGAGTCTGTTCTTTAATCTTTACAATACAATCCCTAATTGGCTTTACTTGCATTACCATTCCACCACCACCACCATAGGGCTTATCATCAATATTTTTGTATTTATTAGAGCTGAAGTCTCTAAGCTGCCATTCGCTAATTGAGATAATCGACTTCTTTATTGCTCTTGCAACAATGCCTTCATTTTTAATCGCAGAAAACATTTCAGGGAAAAGAGTGATAATTTCGAATTTCATTTATTAACCTGTAGCACTATTAATAACAAGGCTAGACCAATAGATTAGTTAAAATTTGTGAATAAATTTTGGTCAGATCATCTAAGTCTTGAACCAAAACTGATTCATTAATCTGATGAATTGTTGCATTAATAGGACCAAGCTCAACAACCTGGGTTCCTTTTTGTGCAATAAATCGACCATCAGAAGTACCTCCAGAGGTTGAAAGTTCTGGCTTAATCGATTTTATTTTTTGAATTGCATCAACACATGCAGAGACTAAGACTCCTTGTGGAGTTAAAAATGGGTAGCCTGAATGCGACCAATCAATAGAATAATTAAGTTTATGGCTATCTAAAATATCATTTACTTTTTTCTGAAGCTCTTCTTTTGAAGTTTCTGTTGAATACCTAAAGTTAAACATTATTTCTACTTCACCAGGTATTACATTTGTTACTCTCGAGCCAGAATGGATATTTGAAATTTGAAATGAAGTGGCTGGGAAGTAATCATTACCATTGTCCCATTGCTGCTGACATAAATCATTCAGCGCTGAAGTCATAAGATGATTAGGATTTTTTGCAAGATGTGGATATGCAATATGCCCTTGCTTTCCTTTTATAGTTAAAAGGCCATTTAACGAGCCCCTTCTTCCATTTTTTATAACATCTCCAAGCACTGAAGTGGATGATGGCTCACCAAGCAAACAATAATCTATTTTCTGATCAAGGCTTTTAAGATAATCCATCACTTTAACCGTTCCATTAACAGCAACTCCCTCCTCATCAGAGGTAATTAAAAATGCAAGAGTTCCTTTGTGATTAGGGTTTTTTTCAATAAAGTTTTCTGTTGCCACAAGCATCGAAGCCAAGCCTCCTTTCATGTCAGCTGCGCCCCTACCAAATAAGAGTCCATCTTTTACTGTTGGCTCGAAAGGAGGTGTTTTCCACGCTGCATCATCTCCAGCGGGAACGACATCAGTATGGCCCGCAAAAGAAAAGATTGGACTAGCATTTCCATGAGTAGCCCAAAAATTATCAACATCTCCAAATTTAAGAGGGTGAATCTTAAATCCAATTTTTTCAAGACGATCAATCATAATGGCCTGACATCCCTTATCAAAAGGAGTTACAGAAGGCCTACTTATAAGTGATTTTGCTAATTCTAATGTTTGACTCATGATGGCTATTTTACTTGTAAATTTAATACCGTATTAAGAGCCTCTTCGATAATATTTCTGTCAGGGTGAGTGTCTGGCATAAGATATAAAGCTTTTTGCCAGTATCCTATTGCTCCATCTAGGTCAGATTGATGAGCTGAAACAATGCCAGCAAAATACAGCACCTGAATTGATTGAGGGTCAAGACTTAGAGCCTTTTCAATTAAAGTTCTAGACTTACCATAAAACATGCCATCTTGATTCGCAGCAATAGCGCTAGCAAACTGAAGAAGTAAGTCAATATCATTTGGATTTAATTCAAACGCACTCTCAAAAGACCCAATTGCATCATCAACATTTCCAACACCAACTTGCGCTAGACCTAGCATTTTTAATGCTTGAAAATCATTTGGATTTTCAATTAAATAATCCTGTAATTTTTCAATACTTTCACTCATAGTCAAAGGCTCAGTTAAAGCAGCATCAGAATTTGGAATTATTTTTGGAGCCAGCTGAGAATAAACTAATAAAGATAAAATTCCAATGGATAAAACTATCAGAGCTAGCCATTTTAATGGCTCAATGGTTATATTTTTTGTAGGACTGGTTTTTAGCTCTGATGCTAAAGTGCTAATAATTTCTGACTCAGCTTGTTGATATTGAGCGCTCTCAATATGTCCTTGGTTAAAATCTATTTCAAGCTCAGCCTGCCTCTGTTTATTAATAGCTATATTTGAATCATCATCACTAAGGCTTGACTTCACTGGTCTATACAGAAACCATGCTAAAAATAAGCTAGATAAAACAATCATCAAAATAAATTGCCAGCTTAATATCATGACTTAGCTCTCACAAAATACCGCCGGTCAATTGCTGCAAAGAGAGCTCCAAGCGCAATCATCAGTCCGCCTAACCATATCCATCTCACCAGTGGCTTATAATAAATTCTTACGCTCCAGGCGCCGCCTTGCAAACCTTCACCTAAAGCTACATAGAGATCTCTAGTTATTGATGGATCAATTGATGCTTCCGTCATCGGCATGCCACTTTGGTAATATCTTTTCTCAGGAGCAAGCTGTGCAATTTTTTCTCCTTTACTATAAACACTAATGTCACCAATAAAACCTGAATAATTATCTTTCATATGAGGACTTACCCCGTTAAAGACAAAGTCATATCCTGCAATATTTTGAGACTCTCCAACATTCATTTTTATATCTTTTTCAATTCCTAGTTGTGTTGTTACTGTAGCCCCAAGAACAAATACTGCAATTCCAAGATGGGCAATTATCATCCCTATAAATGCAAATGAAAATTTTGATTTTGTCCTTATTCTTTTCGTTAATAAGATAATGACATGAAAGGTCACCCAGATAAAAAGGCCAATTGCAATTAACACATAAATATTGTTGGTAATTATAACTCTTGCAAGCAAGATTAATAAAGCGATACCAATCCAGTTTAGGCGCAGTAATGAAGTTAATCTAGATACGCTATCTTTCTTCCAGCGGACAAAAGGAAAGATAGCTAATGCTAAAACTCCTGGGAGCATAATTGGCACAAAAACTGCATTGAAATAAGGTGCACCCACTGATATTTTTCCAAGATTTAATGTATCAAGAATTAATGGATAAAGCGTCCCCAAAAGAACTGTAAACATTGCCGTAATAAGTAATATATTATTTATTAATAGTCCAGTTTCTCTTGACAATAAAGCAAATTGATTACTTTTTTGTAGTAAATGAGAGCGCCATGTGAATAGAACCAAAGAGCCACCAATAACAATAAATAAAAATAGCAAAATAAACAGTCCTCTTGTTGGGTCTGTTGCAAAAGCATGGACAGAAGTTAAAACTCCAGAGCGAACTAAAAAGGTTCCTAACAAACTTAATGAGAAGCCACCAATAGCTAAAAGAACTGTCCACTGCCTAAATGCGCCTCTCTTTTCACTAACACTTAATGAATGGATAAGCGCTGTCGCAACTAGCCAAGGCATAAACGATGCATTCTCTACAGGATCCCAGAACCACCATCCTCCCCAGCCAAGTTCGTAATACGCCCACCAACTGCCAAGCGTTATTCCAACCGTTAAAAAAGCCCATGAAATTAATGCCCATGGCCTCGTCCATCTGAGCCAAGTACTATCTAACTGGCCTCTGATTAATGCAGCCAATACAAAAGCAAACGGAACTGCTAATCCAACATACCCCATATAAAGCATAGGTGGATGAACCGCCAAACCAAAATCTTGGAGGAGTGGATTTAGCTCTCGGCCTTCTAATGGAGGAACTAGCAATCGCTCAAATGGATTCGATGTAAAAAGGAGAAAGAGTAGAAAGCCAAAACTTATAGCACCTAGAATTATGAGGATTTGATTTAATAAATCCGATGGAATTCGCTTGGAAAAAATACTAACTGAGATAGTCCATATTGAAAGCACAAAGACCCATAAAAGCAATGAGCCTTCATGAGCTCCCCAGACTGCAGATGCCTTAAATAATAATGGAAGCTGAGTATTTGAATTATCTGCAACGTACTTTACTGAAAAGTCATTTGTCAGGAATGCACTCATTAGAATAATAAAAGCAATAGCAATCCAAAAACCTTGTGCCCAAACTAATGGCTTTGCAAGTTGAGCAAGACTAGATTTATTCTGATAAAGACCTATTGATGGCAATACCATCAATAGCACAGAAAATATCAATGCAAGAACGAGGGAAAAGTGGCCAATTTCAATCAACATAAAGTTTTTTTTATTATGTTTTTAAGAGCTAATATTTTACAGGATTTCTAATGTTTATTCTTAATAGACATCACTTAAATTAAAGTAATTATGAATTAAGATTATATAATGACTGACTGGTCACTCATATAACAGTATATAATTAATTTTTTGAAAAAATACAGGCACTTAATTATGGAAATTCTTTTTAATATATTAAATATAATCAAATATTTAATATATGCCCTTCTTATCATTGCTTTTGTTATTTTTATTTTTCTTAATGTCTCTCCTGTCTTTGGCGCCTCTCCTGACAAAAATACCAAAGAAATAATTGTTAATTCAGAAAACTTTTTTGAAGGTAAATTTCGCAACATTAAAACAACATACACAAACTTTCGAACTTTAGAAAGAAAGTCGACTCTAAAGGAATGGTTCTTTCCACCAAAAGATAAAAACCCTTTGGGCCCTCTTCCAACAATAAAATTTCAAGGTCAAGATTTAACAGAGGGTAAATTTGTTTGGTTTGGTCACTCCACGCTTCTTATGAAAACTGAAGGTTTGGTTATTATGACTGATCCAGTCTTTAATAGAGCATCACCATTACCATCGTTCAGCTCAAAAAGTAAAAGTAGTTTTTTTAATGGGAAACCATTTGTATTTGAAAACCCAATATTGATAGAGGATCTTCCAAAGGTCAACGTTGTTATCATTTCACATGATCACTATGATCACCTTGACTCTAAAGCAATTAAAGACTTATCAAATCTAGTAGATCATTTTATTGTGCCTTTAGGGGTTGGAGCACATTTAGAAAGATGGGGAGTAGATAAAAATAAAATTACTGAGCTTGACTGGTATGAAAGCAAGAACTATACAGATGTTGAGTTTATCTTTGCGCCAGCTCTTCACTTCAGTGGAAGAGGCATAACCAATGGCAACTCGACGTTATGGGGCTCTTGGATTGTTAAATCAAAATCATTAACTGCCTATTTCAGTGGTGATGGAGGATACTCAGAGACATTTAAAAAATTAGGTAATGAATATGGTCCTTTTGACATTGCCTTTATCGAGAATGGTGCTTACAACATAGACTGGTCAAATGTTCATATGTTTCCTGATGAATCTGTTCAAGCCAGTATCGACTTAAAAGCAGAAGTCCTTTTTCCAATCCATTGGTCTAAATTTGATTTATCGATTCATCCATGGGATGAGCCAATCATTCGAATTACTAAGGAAGCTGCGAAAAAGAACATCAACATTGCAACCCCAATGATTGGTGAAGTATTTGAACTAACCAACTTACCAAAAAACCCTTGGTGGGAAAAGCTTAGAAATTAAACTAATATTATTTAAGGAAAAAAATGAAAAAAGAAAATTGGAACGAATCAAATATTCCTGATCAATCAGGGAAAATTTTTATAGTAACTGGACCAACGAGTGGTCTTGGTAAAGAATCAGTTAAAGTTCTTGTTCGAAAAAACGCAACCGTCATTATGGCTGCTAGAAATATTAAAAAAGCTGATTCTGTAAAAAAAGAAATTCTTGCTGAAAATAAAAATGCAAAGATAGATATTCAAGAGCTAGATTTATCAAGCCTCGAATCAGTAAATAATTTCTCAATATCTATAAACAAAAAATACAAAGCACTAGACTGCCTTATCAATAACGCTGGCATAATGGCCTGCCCTTATTCAAAAACAAAAGATGGCTTTGAGATACAGATGGGCACGAATCATTTAGGTCATTTTGCTTTAACAGGTCAACTAATATCTCTACTCAAAAAGACGCCAAATTCAAGAGTTGTAAATGTAGCTAGTATTGCTCACACCTCTGGAAATATTGATTTTGATGATCTTAATTGGAAAAAAAGAAAATATAAAACCTGGAGCGCCTACAGTGACACTAAGCTAGCAAATTTATATTTCACCTATGAACTATCTCGTAAACTTGGTCAGGATAAAGGATGTCCAATGGTATTAGCTTCACATCCAGGGTGGACTGCTACAGATCTTCAGAAGCATTCTGGTATGGCAAATTTTATGAATATTTTTCTTGGACAGAAAGTTAAGATAGGTGCTCTTGGAGGTCTTAGAGCGGCTACCGATCCAACTGCCAAGTCAGATAATTATTTTGGCTCGCCATCAATGGGCGGTATGAAAGGTCACCCTGTATTAGTTAAATCAAATGATTTATCGTATAATGTAGATAATGCAAAAAAACTTTGGAATCTATCTGAAGAACTAACTGGAGTGAGTTACTCCATTGACTAAAAAATAATGCTCTCAACTAAAGATAAAATCTATCAAAGCGCTCTAGAGCTATTTGCCAGTCAGGGCATTCAGTCAACTTCAACTGCTCAAATTAGCAAAAAAGCAGGGATTGCCTCTGGAACGCTTTTTGTACACTTTAAATCAAAGCAAGAGCTTATTGATACAATATACATAAGCATTAAAAAAAATGCTTTTTCTGACTTAAATGAAAATACGTCCGATGACTCAAGCATTGAACTTCAGTTCAAAGAAGCTTCTCGAAAAATTATTGAGTATTTTTTAACTAACTACAATGAATTTATCTTTTTAGGTCTAGTTAATATCGATCCCATGGTATCTGAAGAGGCAAGGGCAATAGGCTTCAAAAATTTTGAAAAATCAATGACTGATATGAAAATATTCTTTAAAGAGGGTTATTTTAGAGATATGGATTTTGACCTACTTATGCAAATTAACTGGTCAACAATAGAGACGATTATTAAGAACCTAAAATTAAGAAATCTTAACAAACCAAGTGAAAGCGAACTTAAGCTAATCTGGGATATTATGAAAAAGAGCTCCTAAGAGCTCTTTATAAAGATATATGGTGCGGAGAGAGAGACTCGAACTCTCACGTCTTGCGACACTGGAACCTAAATCCAGCGTGTCTACCAATTCCACCACCCCCGCGAAGATTTTGAAATTATACCGAATTAAATCAAACATTTCTTATTTAAGAAATAGATTTTCTTATTTAATTACCGTACCAGCTTAACTTCTCATTTAGACGGACGACCTCTCCTACAATCATCAAAGTAGGTGCATTAATATCTTCTTTACTTAGCAAATCAGGCAAGTCTTTTAGAGAGGTAATATAAACTTTTTGCTCAGGCATTGTTCCTTTTTCAATAATCGCAATTGGCATCTCCTCTCTCATGCCGTGAGCAATTAACTGCTCACAAATGTAACTTGCCCCACTCAATGCCATATAAAAAACAATCGTCTGCTGCTCAACAATAAACTCTTCCCATGGAAGGTTAGTCGTGCCATTTTTTAAATGGGCAGTTACAAAACGGCAGGATTGAGAGAAATCTCTATGGGTTAATGGAATGCCTGCATAAGAAGAGCACCCTGATGCAGCAGTTATTCCAGGGACAACCTGAAAAGGGATGCCATGCTCAGAAAGTGATTCGATTTCTTCTCCTCCTCGGCCAAAAATAAAAGGATCACCGCCCTTTAACCTGCACACTCTCTTGCCTGATTTTGCCAGATCAACCAAAAGAGCATTAATATCTATTTGCCTAGTAGATTTATCACTGCCGCCTTTTTTACCGACATATATGAGTTCTGAGTCTCTCCTAACAAGCTCCATAACGCCTTTAGAGACCAACCTATCATAAAGCACAACATCAGCTTGCTGAATAAGCCTCAAGGCTTTAAACGTTAATAGATCAGGATCGCCAGGACCAGCGCCAACTAAATAAACCTCTCCCAAGTTCATCTCAAATGAATCAATAAGCTGCTTCTCAATATCAGCTTTTGCATCTTTAATACGTCCTGAAAAAACTTTTTCAGCTATAACGCCAGAAAAAGTAGCCTCCCAAAATGCCCTTCTATCTTTAATTTTTGAAAACCTGTCTTTAACTTTCTGCCTATACTCACCAGCAATTTCAGCAAGTATGCCATAAGAGCTTGGAATAACTGTTTCAAGCTTTGCACGAATTAATCTAGCTAGGACTGGCGCCTTACCGGATGAAGAGACAGCAATTATCACCGGGGATCTGTCAACTATTGAGGGCATGATGAAGCTTGATAGCTCAGGCGAGTCAACCACATTTACCGGTATACGACTTTCTTGAGCTATCTTAGAGACAGATTCATTTACTTTTGAGTCATTTGTAGCAGAAATAATTACTGAATAATTTGAAATATCATATGCCTCAAAGCGCTTATTAACTAAACTTAAATTGCTATCCAAAGATAAGGTTTTTATTCCTTCACAAAAATAGGGAGAAACGCATGTAACCTTAGCCTGAGCTTTTAATAATAGGTTTATTTTTCTTAATCCGATATCTCCGCCTCCAACAACTAGGGCTGGCTTTTGTCTTAAATTAATAAAGATAGGAAGATGGTCCATAAAAATATATTAAGCTCTCAAGATTAGAGCGTTGTTTTAAATATTTTACGAAGTATAGTAAAACATTCTATATTTTTATTATTATTGAGTTAAAAGATATAAATATTTCTTAAAAAAACATAATATTAGAAAAATATTTTATATTTCTTAATAAATTGATATTTAGTAGCTACTAAAGTTGAAGTACTGTTTTAACAAAAGGAATTGAAATTGCCTTTTTTGATTGGAGTGATGCTTTATCTAGCTCATTCATCGCAGATACTAAAGTATTTAAATCTCGAGAATAATTCTTAAACAAATATTCGTAAATTTTTGAGTCGATAGTTAAATTTCTATCACTCATCTGTTTATTAAGGACATCCATTGTTAACTCATCATTAAGCTCTTCTAATTTATAAACAGCTGCTAAACTTAGGCGAGTCTTAAGATCCTTCATAACAGTTAAATCACTGGGTAAATTGGAGCCACTAACTAAAACAACAACTCCAGCCTGTCTTGCGCGATTATATAAATCGAAAAATATCTCTTGATTATCACAACTAATGAGATCGACATTATCAAAGCTAATAAAATTTAATTGGCCTATAAAGTCAAATAAATGCTCTGGAAAAGAACCAATACAATCGATATAAATTGCATTCTTATCCATTTCTAGCGCCTTTAATACTGCCCCTTGAAGGACATGCGTTTTGCCTTGGCCTGTTAATCCATATATGTAAATTTCAGAAGCCTTTTTTTTCTGAAAAAGTTGGTGTATTAAATTAACAAGCTCACTATTAGCAATAAAGTTATCTAAAAGCATTTTAGAGTTCAGTGAGATTGGAAGGCCTAATTGATTCATTTTTTAGACTCTTGCAAGATAAACTTTTTAACCCAAAGTAACACATAGTCCGCACCACTTAAACCGGTCGAAGTGGCAACCACTATGAAAACCATATCTCTAAGGCCATTTAATTCAGTATATATTTGAATTAATAATAAAAATATAACCAAGGCAATTTGTAATACTGTATTAAATTTACTAATTAAAGAAGGCTCTAGCAAGTCGCTATCCCTAGATATTTCACCTAGAAAATATCCCAAAGCACCCGCTACAATAATAACATCACGAACAAAAATTATCATGAGTAGCCATAAGGGCATAATCCCAACCCAATATAAAGCAATAAAAGAGCAGGTCAATAATATCTTGTCAGCCATTGGATCAAGAATAGAACCAAGACGTGACTGGAAAGAAAACTGTTTAGCTATCCAACCATCTAATGCGTCAGTAATTCCAGCCAATAGAAATAATAGAAGCGTCAAAATATACTGCTCTTTTAGTAGCGCTATAACTATTGGAACTGTTAAAATAATGCGTATTATTGAAAGCGCATTGGGTAGCATTGAGTAGCTCATTATTTTGCTTAATTAAATTCATTTTTTAGACCTTAATTATACGGAAAACAAGATGTCATCATTGACTTATAAGGATTCTGGAGTTGATATTACTAGAGGTAATCAGCTTATTGAAAAAATTAAACCAATTGCAAAATCAACATTAAGACCTGGTGTTCTTGCTGGTCTAGGTGGCTTTGGTGCAATGTTTGAAATTCCTTTAGATAAATATAAAAAACCAGTTTTAATTTCAGGAACTGACGGCGTTGGAACAAAATTGATGGTTGCTGAGATGCTTAATAAGCATGATACTATTGGTATTGATTTAGTTGCAATGTGCGTCAACGATCTTATCGTTCAGGGTGCTGAGCCTTTGTTTTTTTTAGATTATTATGCAACGGGCTCTCTTAATCCAGATGTTGCGATTTCTGTTATTTCTGGTATTGGTGAAGGTTGTCGTCAATCTGGATGCTCTTTAATTGGAGGGGAAACTGCTGAAATGCCAGGAATGTATAAAGGCGAAGAGTATGATCTTGCTGGGTTTTGCGTAGGCATTGTTGAAAAAGATAATATTATAGACGGTTCTAAAGTTTCATCAGGCAACCACATAATAGCACTTGGCTCATCTGGTCCTCACTCAAATGGATACTCACTCATTAGAAAAGTTTTGGAAAAAACAAAGCCAACATCAAACCAGCTCAAGGAACTTATTGAACCAACTAAAATCTATGTTAAATCAATATTGTCATTAGTTCAAAATTTACCCGTACATGCAATATCGCATATTACGGGTGGCGGTCTTCTTGAAAATATTCCCAGAGTAATGCCAGAGCATTTAGCTGCAAAATTGGATGCAAACTCTTGGGAACTTCCAGAAATATTTCAGTGGCTGCAGGCTGAAGGAAATATAGATACAAGTGAAATGCATAGAGTTCTTAACTGCGGCGTTGGCATGGTCGTTATTGTTCCAAAAGAATCCTCAAATGATGCTATTAAGCTATTAAATTCTGAAGGTGAAAAAGCCTGGTTAATTGGAGAAGTTGTTAACTTTTCAGGTGAGCAAGTAATAATTTAATACTATGAAAGCTGTTATTTTAATTTCAGGTAATGGCTCTAATTTACAATCAATAATTGATAATACAGATAGAATTGACTTACAAATTAGCTGCGTCATTAGTAATAACAAAAATGCTTTTGGCTTGAAACGAGCTGAATCTTCAAAACTTCGAACCGCCATCATTGATCCTGAATTATATAACTCCAAGGATGCTTTTGATAGAGAGCTCATTTCAATTATTGAGCAGCATGAAGTAGAACTAATTGTTTTAGCTGGATATATGAGAGTTCTTACTCCATTATTCGTGTCACATTATTTTGGTAAAATTCTAAATATTCATCCCTCTTTACTTCCAAAATTTCCAGGACTCAACACACACCAAAGAGCTATTGATGCCTCTGAGACAGCTCATGGAGTGAGTGTTCACTTTGTTACTGAGGAATTAGATGGTGGTCCTATAATTAATCAAGAGTCCGTTATCATTGACAATTCAGATACTGAGGAATCACTCTCAATGAAAGTTTTAAAAAAAGAACATGTCATCTACCCTAAAGTGATTCATTGGTATACTCAAGGGAGATTGAAACTTATTGATAACTTTAACGCAACACTTGATGGAAAAATGATATGAAAAAAATAGTATTCTTATTTATTGCACTTCTATTTTCAGTCCAATCTCTTGCACTAAACCCCTACAAGGGTAGCTATGATCTTTATGCACAGACAGTAATGGGTAACTTAAAAGTCGGAACTGCAAGATTAAATTTAGAGGTCAATAATAATCAGTTTATATATACGACTAAAGCTCAAACTGAGGCCGTATGGAAGGCGCTTTATGACTTCACAAGAGAGGAAAAAAGTTTAGGCAATGAAGTTGATGGACAGATCATTAATACTTACTTTAGCGTCATTGAAAGAAATAAAGGTGAAGTTAAAAAAGACTATGAAATATCTATTGCAACTGATAAAAATTATGCAGTATCTAGTAGTGGTGAAGAATTTGAAATTAAACCTGGCCTTCTTGTTGATCCTTTAAGTGTTTATCTAGCGCTATCTAATGATATGAATAATAAGCCTAGTGAAGAAGAGTTTATTTACCAAGTTGTTGATAAGACTGGCGTTAAGTATTTAAAGTTCAAATCTCTTGGTGCTGAAAATATTTCTATTAATGATATTGAATTTGAAACTATCAAGGTAGTTTGTGAAGACCTCCAGTTAACACTCAATTTATCCATTAATGAAAATTTTCAGCCAATTAAAATTCACAAAATTAATGGAAAAACTGCATTTACAATGGTACTTATAGGCTTTGAAACTTAAATCTAAAGATGTTCCTTAAGGAACTGTCCAGTATATGATCTTGGATTCTTGGATACCTCTTCTGGAGTCCCGAATGCAATTATTTCGCCGCCTTTGTTTCCTCCTTCTGGCCCAAGATCAACAACCCAATCAGCAGTCTTAATAACGTCTAAATTATGTTCAATTATAACAATTGTATTATTTCGATCTCGTAGTCTAAAAATAACGGACAGCAATTGTTTAATATCATGAAAATGGAGCCCACTTGTTGGCTCATCTAATATATATAAAGTTTGCCCTGTATCTGTTTTAGAGAGTTCTTTAGCAAGCTTTATACGCTGAGCTTCTCCACCAGAAAGGGTAGTTGCATTTTGGCCAAGCGTAATATATGAAAGTCCAACATCCATTAAAGTTTGCATTTTTTGATTAATCTTTGGAATCGCTTTAAAAAAATCAAGCGCATCTTCGACAGTCATCTCCAAAACTTCTGCAATTGACTTTCCTTTATATTTAATTTCTAAGGTTTCTCGGTTATATCTATGGCCATGACAGATATCACATGAGACGTAAACATCAGGCAAAAAGTGCATCTCTACCTTAATTAAGCCATCTCCTTTACAGGCTTCACATCTGCCTCCTTTAACATTAAAACTAAAACGTCCAGATTTATATCCTCGCGTCCTAGACTCAAGCGTTAATGCAAAAAGGTCACGCACTAACGTAAAGACGCCCGTATAAGTAGCAGGGTTAGATCGAGGAGTTCTTCCAATTGGACTTTGATTGATATTAACTACTTTATCAAACAGGTCCATACCCTTAACTTCTTTAAATGGAGCAACATCAGTTTGAGCTCCATTAAGTGTTTTTGCAGCTAACTCATAAAGTGTATTATTAATTAATGTTGACTTTCCAGAGCCAGAAACACCTGTAATACAGGTTAAAACGCCAACAGGAATTTTTAAGTCAACATGCTTTAAGTTATTCCCACTTGCCCCAGTAATTTTAAGCCAGCCATTTGATTTCTTTCTAGTTTTAGGAGTGCTGATTTCTAATCGACCACTTAAATAATCTCCAGTAAGGGATTTTGTATTAGCTATAACTTCATCAGGTGAACCTATCGCAACAATTTCACCACCATGGATACCTGCGCCAGGTCCAATATCCACAACATAATCAGCCTGTCTTATTGCATCTTCATCATGTTCAACAACAATAACTGTATTGCCTAGATCTCTTAGATAAGTCAATGTATCAAGTAACTTTTGATTATCACGCTGATGAAGTCCAATTGATGGCTCGTCTAAAACATAAAGTACTCCAATCAAGCCTGCACCTATTTGAGAGGCTAATCTTATTCGCTGAGCTTCCCCACCAGATAAAGAGTTGGCCTTTCTCTCTAAATTAAGATAATCGAGTCCAACATTAATTAAGAAATGCAAACGTTGTGAAATTTCACTAAGAATCTTACTTGCAATTTCCCCACGCTGACCTTCTAGTTCAAGAGATTCAAAAAAATCAAATACTTGGTCTATTGTCAGCTTTGTTAGATCTGAAATATTTCTATTATCTATAAAGACATTTCTTGCAGATGCATTAAGTCTATCTCCATTACAACTCGAACATGGTTTGCTTATTACATATCTTGATAACTCTTCTCTAATTGAGCGGATATCACTATCTGCATAACGACGCATCATTCTTGGAATTACGCCCTCAAAAGGTTTTTTCTTACTTGTCCAACCTCTTCTTCCTTTAATTTTTGAAAAATCAATAACTTGGCTTCCACTTCCGTAAAGAACAATTTTTTTATTCTCTTCTGAGAGCTCATTAAATGGAGTCGCAATATCGAATTTATAATAATTACCAACTAAGGAAAGCATTTGATAGAAATAGGCATTACTTTTACTCCAGCCATAAATTGCACCATCTTCCAGACTAAGCTCAGGATTAGCTACAACTCTTTCTTCATCAAATATATCTTTGATGCCTAAACCATCACATGTTTCACATGCCCCCACAGGATTATTAAATGAAAAGAGTCTAGGCTCTAACTCTTCCAAAGAGTAACCACAATGAACACAAGAAAACTTTGCTGAAAATGTTAATTCCTTAAAGCCAGAGTTAATATCCATAGGGCAAGCAATAGCAATACCCGAGCTCATATTAAGGCCAGTTTCAAGAGACTCAGATAACCTTGACGTTATATCTTGCCTAACTTTTAATCGGTCAATTACGATCTCGATGGTATGATTTTTATTACCATCAAGCTCATCAATTTCTTCAAGAAGCATAACATCACCATCAACTCTTGCACGAAGGAAGCCTTGATGAGAAAGTTCTTGTAGTAATTTTAGATGGCTACCCTTTCTATTTTTCACAATTGGTGCAAGTATCATGATCTTTGCATCTTCAGGAAGGTCTAATATTGCATCTACCATTTGAGAAATTGTTTGTGCTTGTAAATCATCTCCATGCTCAGGACATCTAGGTGAACCAACTCTGGCAAAAAGTAGTCTCAAATAATCATAAATCTCAGTTATGGTACCTACTGTAGAGCGAGGATTATGAGAGGTAGCTTTTTGTTCAATTGATATTGCAGGAGATAGACCTTCGATATGATCAACATCTGGCTTTTCCATTAATGATAAGAACTGCCTTGCATATGCTGATAATGACTCAACATACCTTCTTTGGCCTTCAGCATAAATTGTATCAAAGGCTAATGATGACTTGCCAGAACCCGATAGTCCAGTAATAACTATGAGTTTATTTCTGGGAATGCTAACATCGATGTTTTTTAAATTATGGACTCTAGCGCCACGTATGTTTATTGAATCCATAGGTTAGTTATTTTATGGTGGACAAAGGGTTCATTATACTCATGCGTTGTGTAAAATCTTAATTTTGTATTCAATTCTTAGCACATGGTTTCTTATCGTCGAATCTTACTTAAACTTAGTGGTGAAGCACTAAAAAGTGACAATAATAATATTGATCCTGAAATGCTAAAAAAAGTAGTCACTATTGTTCAATCTGCCCTGGATCTTGACGTTGAAATCGCCATAGTAATTGGTGGTGGAAATATCTATCGAGGCGCTGCCCTTGCAAGTGATGGAATGAACAAAATCACTGGAGATCATATTGGAATGCTTGCTACAGTAATGAATGCATTAGCAATATCAGACGCTTTTAAAAGAAATAATATTCCTTCAATTGTCATGTCTGGCTTTTCGATTGGTGGTGGTGTTTGTGATCCTTTTAATCATACTAAAGCTAAAAATGCGCTATCAGAAGGCAAGGTAGTTATTTTTTCTGCTGGTACTGGAAGTCCTTGCTTTACAACCGATACTGCTGCTGCGTTAAGAGCAGTTGAAATTGAAGCTGATATTGTCTTTAAAGTTACTAAGGTAGACGGTATTTATTCAAGTGACCCATTGAAAGATTCAAATGCTATAAAGTTTGACGCGCTTAGTTTTGATTCGGCTATTGAAAAAAATATTGAGGTTATGGACACTGCTGCATTTGCTTTATGTCGAGAAAATAATATAAGAATTTGTGTTTTTAGTATGTTTGATGATAATTATGCTTTAGCTAATATCTTAAATGGCCAATCAATTGGCACGATTGTTAGTCAAAATGGAGAATAAATAATGATTAATGAAATTCACAGTGATGCAAACAGCCGAATGAATAAATCACTCGCTTCTCTTGGGACTGACTTTAGTAAGATTCGTGCTGGAAGGGCTCACCCCTCACTACTTGATCAAATTACAGTTGAATACTATGGCAGCATGGTTCCTCTTTCACAAGTTTCTAATGTAAGCGCTGAAGACTCAAGAACCCTTAAGGTTTCACCTTGGGAAAAAGATATGGTTGGACCAATTGAAAAAGCCATCATGACATCTGATTTAGGTTTAAACCCAAACACTCAAGGGCAGGTTTTACGAATTCCTTTGCCCCTTCTAACTGAAGAGCGCAGAAAAGAATTAGTAAAAGTTGTTCGAGATGAGGCTGAAAATGCCCGCGTGGCAATAAGAAATATTCGAAGAGATGCAATATCTGACTTTAGAGAGCTCCTTAAAGAAAAAGAAATATCAGAAGATGAGTCACATAGAGCTGAAGATAATATACAAAAAATTACAGATCAACATATCTCTTTAATTGAAAAATCTTTGACTGACAAAGAGAATTCATTATTAGAAATATAATGGTTACTTATTAAACAATTTTTTATATCCTCTTAGAGCCGACACACTCTATATAGTCATCCCATCGATTCAATGAAAATTCAGTTCCATTTGTTACCTGAGGGCCAACATTTCCTAAATAACCGCCTTCTAATGCCTTCTTGAAAAGTTCAATATTGCTATCTGATAGCCCTAAATTTACCTTGCAAAAATCATGTATCGCAACCGTTACAATTTCTCCAGAAATTGTGCCAATAAATTTCTCATCTTCTAACTTCTCTGTCGCTTCTTTTATAAGCTCATCTTTGATAGTCAATTTATAATCATCAACAATACCTAACTCATCTAATTGAACAATTAAATCATTCATAATCTTAGTAACCCTCATATCATAAGCTAGTTTAGCTTGATAGGCAGCAGTTGAAGCTGCAGCAGCCGCTTTCTCATCCGCTAGTTTTTGTAGGAAGGCATCAAGGCCAGCTTGTCTTGCCATCTCTACCTTGATTTCAGCCATCATTTCTTGAGCAGCTAATTCAGCCTCAAGTTGTGCTTCAAAGGCAGCAAGCTCTTCAAATAGCAACTTATCTAGATAGGCAGCAGTTGAAGCTGCAGCAGCCGCTTTCTCATCCGCTAGTTTTTGTAGGAAGGCATCAAGGCCAGCTTGTCTTGCCATCTCTACCTTGATTTCAGCCATCATTTCTTGAGCAGCTAATTCAGCCTCAAGTTGTGCTTCAAAGGCAGCAAGCTCTTCAAATAGCAACTTATCTAGATAGGCAGCAGTTGAAGCTGCAGCAGCCGCTTTCTCATCCGCTAGTTTTTGTAGGAAGGCATCAAGGCCAGCTTGTCTTGCCATCTCTACCTTGATTTCAGCCATCATTTCTTGAGCAGCTAATTCAGCCTCAAGTTGTGCTTCAAAGGCAGCAAGCTCTTCAAATAGCAACTTATCTAGATAGGCAGCAGTTGAAGCTGCAGCAGCCGCTTTCTCATCCGCTAGTTTTTGTAGGAAGGCATCAAGGCCAGCTTGTCTTGCCATCTCTACCTTGATTTCAGCCATCATTTCTTGAGCAGCTAATTCAGCCTCAAGTTGTGCTTCAAAGGCAGCAAGCTCTTCAAATAGCAACTTATCTAGATAGGCAGCAGTTGAAGCTGCAGCAGCCGCTTTCTCATCCGCTAGTTTTTGTAGGAAGGCATCAAGGCCAGCTTGTCTTGCCATCTCTACCTTGATTTCAGCCATCATTTCTTGAGCAGCTAATTCAGCTTTAATTGCTTCATAAGAGTCAGCAAAAATAAACATCATTTGCTCAGGACTCTCTTCAATTGAGACAACAAGATCAGAACAAGGAACTCCAAAATCAAGAATAAACTCTTCAATAATAGAAACATTTTCACCCTTACCAACAAGTTTTTCGCCTAGAGAAAATGATTTAAATCCAGTTTCAGCAGTTTGATAATATATCAATTTATTTGTCGAAGAATCATATGAATCAACAATGGCTCTTGCATTAGTTGAACTAATAATCAAATCACCTGGAGCAAAGAAGGCATCTCCAGATAATAAAAGTGAGGAAGTGATGTTATTAGATTCTAAATCATTAATTTCATATTGATCTGTGCATGAACTAAATTCATCCATCAGCATAATATCGTTATCATCCTGCAGGAGTGAATCATTTACATCATCACTTGAGTGGACATTAAATGATAGTAATAAAGTACATACTAATTTTATAAGAGCACTTATTAAATTATTTTTCATAAATTCATTATAAATAAAAAAACCCAGAGCAAGCCCTGGGTTTTTATTTCTGACACATTCTGCATTTTACATTAAGTAAGCAAAATGACTAATTATCTTAAACCTTAGAAAGGGTTGACATAGTTACTCACACAGTTTGCATATGCATCCCATCTATTTGCTGTGAATTCAGTTCCAGAAGAAACTTGAGGACCTACATTAAATAAAGTTCCGTCAGCCAATCCAGATTTGAAGAGCGCAATATTACTTTCAGATAAATTTAATGCATATTTACATGCCTCATGTGCAGCTTCTGTAACAACTACCTCTTCAATAACACCTATAACCTCTTCTTCAGCAAGTGAGGCTTGGTAAGCAGCAGTTGACTCTGCAGCAGCAGCTTTTTCATCCGCTAGTTTTTGCAGGAAGTCAGCAAGAGCCATTTCTCTCTCAATTTCAGCCATCATTTCAGCAGCATCCACTTCGGCTTTAATTTGTGCCTCAAGCGCTGCAAACTCTGCATCTAAAAGACTATCTTGGTAAGCGGCAGTTGACGCTGCAGCAGCAGCTTTATCAGCAGCTAGTTTTTCTTGGAAGGCATCAAGGGCATCTTGTCTTGCCATTTCTGCTTGTATTTCAGCCATCATTTCTTGAGCGGCTAATTCAGCCTCAAGCTGTGCTTCAAAGTTAGCTAATTCTTTTTCAGTATTCAGCTGGTCCATAAGCGCTGCAACCCTTGCGTCATTTGCACGTTTAGATTGATAAGCAGCAGTTGACTTCGCAGCAGCAGCTTTATCCGCAGCTAGTTTTGCTTGGAAGGCATCAAGGGCATCTTGTCTTGACATCTCTGCTTGTATTTCGGCCATCAATGCATCGGCATCAAGATCAGCAGCAGTTTGAGCTTCAAAGGCAGCTAGCTCTTCGTCTAAATTAGCATAGTAGGCATCATCGCGATCATCGCCACCAGCAAAAACATTGAATGAAAGGAAAAAGATTATAAAAAATTTAATTGATTTGTTTATCACGCTAACCTCCAAAAGAGTTAAAAGAATTATATTTAAATATATTGAACTTCTGCCTTAAGCATTCAAAATGATTAATCATCCACCTCAATCTTAAAAAGGATTGACATAATTACTTACACAGTTTGCATATGCATCCCACCTATTTGCGCCAAATTCTGTTCCGTTGGAAGATTGAGGACCAACATTGAATAAAGATCCATCAGCCAATGCAGATTTGAAAAGCTCAACATTACTTTCAGATAAGTTTGATGCAGATTTACATACTTCATTAATAGCAACTTCTTCTACAACTACTTCTATAGCTTCTTCAGTCTCAAGAGAAGCCTGGTAGGCGGCAGTTGACGCAGCAGCAGCAGCCTTATCATCAGCTAACTTCTGAAGAAATGCATCAAGGGCAGATTTTCTTGCCATTTCAGCTTCGATTTCAGCCATTAGTTGTTGTGATACCATTTCGGCAGCAACCTGAGCCTCAAAAGCAGCTAATTCTGCATCTAAATTTGCATAGTAGGCATCGTCACTCTCATCACCACCTGACAAAACATTAAATGAAATTAAAAGAAGGACAAAAATTTTAATTGATTTATTTTTCACAATATTATCACAAGAGTTAAAAGTTATATACATATATGTAGACTACTTTATTTTATACTAGATATATTTTATGAATATATTTAATTTATGATTTTTTTTACGGATGAATTTAGGCTATTTTTCAATGATTCATCTCTCCAAGAAATTGCAGATAAATGCCTCAAAATAAGCCTAGATGCCTTCAACGTTAATAACGGAAATATTCCTAAATGGACTATAGCATTAGATGAGTTAAAAGCAATGCCTAAAGGTGAAATAGGGCTAAATGAACCTTACATTAGAATAGATCAAAATGGCGTAGACCCTATTGTACTCGAGAGGGCATTCAAAAGACTTCTGCCATGGAGGAAAGGCCCATTCAGATTCAATAATTTAAAACTTGAGAGCGAATGGCAAGGTGATCTTAAATGGAAACGTCTGCAAAAGCACATTAGTCCATTAAAAAATAGAAGAGTTCTTGATGTAGGTGCTGGGAATGGTTATTTCACATTAAGAATGGCGATGGAAGGCGCTAAGAAAGCACTAGGACTTGAGCCTTTTCTTTTATTTAATTACCAGTATGCTGCAATTAAATCGTTAGTTAATAAGGACATTAATGCGATGCTTCTTCCTATTAGACTTGAAGAAATGCCTAAATTATCAATCTTTGACTCTGTCTTCTCAATGGGTGTTCTTTATCACCAAAGAAGTCACATGGAACATTTGCTTCAGTTAAAAGACATGATGACGCCAGGCGCTGAGCTAATATTAGAGACGCTAATAGTGGAAGGTCCAAATGGGTACTCACTTATTCCAGAAGGTCGCTATGCTCAAATGCGAAATGTTCATTGCCTGCCAAGTGTTGAGACTCTGAAAACATGGCTTGTTGAAGCCAAATTTGAAAATATTAAAGTTATTGATATTAGTAAAACTTCCTCTGAAGAGCAAAGAAGAACAGAGTGGATAGGAGATAATGCGGCTTCATTAGAGGATTTTCTTGACCCATCTGACTCATCCCTCACAAAAGAAGGTCATCCTGCACCTACTCGAGTAATCATTATTTGCAACAACTAATTCAAAGTTGAATTCATCGATTAACGTATAATTTATCTTCAATTTCAATTTTAGTCTTATTATGAAATATCGTCTTCTACTAAGTTTTATTATTCTTTTAGCAATCAAAAATGTTGCTGCACAATCAACGCCGTCTGTCGTAGTAAGTATTAAACCTATTCATAGTATCGTGATGAGCCTTATGAGCGGCATTGCAGAGCCACAGCTATTACTTAAGTCAAATAACTCAGCACACACTTTTCACTTAAAGCCCTCACAAGTCCAGATGCTTACAGATGCTGACTTAGTAATAATCATTAGTGAAGACTTTGAATCTGGACTAAGAAAAACAATTAAAAACATAGAAAATGATTCGCTATTTCAAATTATTAGTTTGAATAATCTCAGTATCCATAAATCTAGGTCAGAAATACTTAAGTCAAAGGAACATGAAGACACTGATAAGCATGAAGATAATATTTATGATTTACATCTATGGCTAGATATTAACAACATGAAGCTTATAGCCAAACATATTAATAAACTACTCATTAAAATAGATCCAGTCAACGAAGATAAATATAACAACAATTTTCTTGAATTAACGCTTGATCTTGAGGAGTTAAAAATAGATTTAGAAAAACAGATGACTCCTTTTATAACTTTTCAGTTTGCAGTATTTTCAGACACTACGCAGTACTTCGAAAAGAGCATGAATCTTTTACGGCCTACTATCATAACCCCATATCACGGAGCAAGATTGAGCATTATTAGAACTCTTATGGCCAAGGAAGCTATGAGTGATTTAAGCGTTTCGTGTCTACTCTATGGACAAGAGGCCAAGACAAATCAAATAAGCGTCTTGTCGGAAGGTCTCAGCTTAAAAACATTCGAAATTGATATTTTGGGAATCAAATATCCAGCAGGGCCTGCTCAATACTTTAACTTAATGAAAAGAATCTCAAGTCAATTGGCCTCATGTCTAAAATAAGAAGCACTTTTAATGGCGCCGCTAGCAATTATGATGATAATGCTTTTCTTCAAAGTGAAATAGCAAATAGACTGGCTGAAAAATTGAAAGTCATTTCAATTAAGCCTCAAACAATAATTGATCTTGGCTCTGGAACTGGCCTTCTTAGTAACAAAACAGCTGAAATATTTCCAAATGCAAATTTAATTTGTGTAGATTTTGCACAACAATCACTTTTAAAAAATCCTCAAAACTTAAAGGTTTGTGCAAATGCCTACGAGCTTCCGTTTGCATCCAACAGCGTTGACTTTATTGTTTCTAACTTAATGATGCAGTGGTGTCCTGATTTAAAAGCACTTTTTAATGAATGCTTTAGAGTTCTCAAGCCTGAGGGTTTAATTCTTTTCACTACCTTTGGGCCAGATACTCTAAAGGAGCTTAAGCGGAGTTGGTCAGCAGTTGATAGCAGCGCGCACGTTAATGATTTTATTGACATGCATGATATAGGTGACCAGATGCTTCAATCAGGCTTTCAAAGCCCAATAATGGAAATGGAGAATATAACCCTTACCTATGAAAAAGTGCTTGACTTAATGCATGACCTGAAATCAATTGGTGCGCAAAATGTAGGTAGCCGATCAAAAGCGCTCACAGGGAAAACTAAATTTAAAAAAATGATAGAGATGTACGAAAGCTATCGCTCTGATGGAAAACTGCCAGCAACCTACGAAGTAATTTATGGACATGCCTGGAAAAATGAAAACAAGCTTGGCGCTATTTCACTGGAGAATTAAACCAGAATAGCGCTATCTAAACTAGCCAATTGAAAGTTCATCACCCACTTTAAGAGTGTAATTTTTCGTCGATAACAAAATCGCATTTTGTCCAAAAAATGCACCATTTATCTCATCACTAAACCTCAGAGAAGTTAGCGTTGCTAAAGGCTCTTTTGGATTATCAATTTTTCCATCATCTTGGTTAATCGTAATAATTTTGCAGCGCTTGCAGGGCTTTCTTAGTCCAAAGCTATACCCACTTTGCTGGCATAAAAAATTTAGAGATGTTTTTTTCTCAAGATCTTCAATACCTTTGACAACAATATTAGGCCTAAAGCGATCCATTTTAGCTACTTGAGAGCCATTATTAATGAGACCTTTATTCAGCTTATCTAGAGACTCCCATGACGTTATTAGATAGGGAAATTGATCCGAAAATGCACTCTGAGCCTCCATACCTTCAAGATACTTAGAGGGCACTGGACGGAGTCCTTGACTGGCAAACCTCACAAGCCTCAGGGACTTACCTTTATACTGACCTAACACGCTAGTTAGCCACAATGAAACATCATCACCCTCGTCATAGGCATCACAAATATCACCCCAAACAGATGCCTTAATTGGCTCAGATTTAATTGAATCCAAAGGAATATTATGTTTAGTGTTATTCTTTGAGCTAAGCGTTAAAGCGTCTGAATTAATACTCACTTCAATTGTTGACATCGACTCGATTTCGCGCTGAGTAATAAATTCGTAATCAATAGTAGTCACCATCCATTCACGATCATACTGAAAACCACGAAGCGCAGTCATTGACTCTTCAAGGGCAATACCTTTGAGTGATTTAACAGGATAGATAAATAGATCAGTAATTTGAACCATAAAGCCCCTGAATTTAGCTTACTGTTTTAACTTATAACCAGTGTTGAACATCCAGGCTATTATAGCAATACAAATACTTAAGAAAAGTAAAACCATTAGTAGGCTCACTCCGACTCCAACATCTGAAATTTCAAAGAAACTCCAACGGAAACCACTCACCAAATAAAGAACAGGATTAAATAAAGTGACCTTCTGCCATACCGGTGGGAGCATACTGATTGAATAAAAACTTCCACCTAAAAATACTAATGGAGTAATAATTAACAGTGGTATTATTTGTAGCTTTTCAAAGTTATCAGCCCATAAACCAATGATAAAACCAAATAAGCTAAATGCCACACAGGTCAAAACTAAAAAACTCAACATCCAGATTGGATGCGCAATATTCAAATCAACAAAGAGGTTAGCCGTAAGTAAAATGATAATTGCCAAAATTAATGACTTAGTCGCAGCGGCTCCAACATAACCAATTAAAGTCTCATAGAATGAGACAGGAGCAGATAAAAGCTCATAAATCGTGCCTGTAAATTTTGGAAAAAAGATACCAAAAGATGCATTTGAGATACTTTGGGTTAACACAGAGAGCATTGTCAGGCCCGGAACAATAAAAAGCCCATAAGAAATACCATCAATATTTTCA
Organism: Candidatus Pseudothioglobus sp. Uisw_016; assembly: GCF_048087635.1. GTDB lineage: Bacteria > Pseudomonadota > Gammaproteobacteria > PS1 > Pseudothioglobaceae > Pseudothioglobus. The sequence goes on from NZ_CP159806.1 coordinate 1,377,291, forward strand.
ATCCTTGAACCAATTGCTGAGCCAAAGACTACAAAATATAGAGCTGTTGATATTACTGGAGAGGCGACACTCTGAAAAAGTGTATTCCAAAAACGCATCATCTCGTTTAAATAAATTACTTTGATTGCCATTAAATTCATTATTTTTCCTTAACTAAGTCTACAAATATATCTTCGAGTGAGCTCTGAACAATTTTAAGGTCTTTTATATGCAATCCAGAATTTGTAATTTCCTGGAGTACTTCAGACATATCAGTTTCTTCATCTTTAACAATATACGTGTATGAAATATGCATACCATCCTCAGAAATCTCAATATTGTGCTTATCAAGAGAAGAAGGTACTTTGGAAAGTGACTCTTTTAACTCAACAATTAACTGCTTCTTTCCAAGAGTTTCCATCAAATGTGCTTTTTTCTCAACGAGTAAAAGTTCACCATTACTTATAACTCCAATCCTATCAGCTAACTCTTCAGCTTCCTCAATATAGTGAGTCGTCAAAATTATGGTAACGCCTTTAGATTTCAATACATTAACAATCTTCCATAAATCCTTACGTAGCTCAACATCAACGCCCGCAGTAGGCTCATCGAGAAACAGTATTTTAGGGTTGTGAGAGAGTGCTTTAGCAATCAGAACTCGCCTCTTCATTCCTCCAGAAAGCATTCTAATTTCAGAGTCTTTTTTATCAAAAAGAGATAAGTCTTTTAATAGCTCTTCAAGATAAGCATCATCTCTCTTGGCTCCAAACAAACCCCTACTAAAACGAACTGTCCCCCAAACTGTATCAAATGATCCAAGAGTTAGCTCCTGTGGAACAAGGCCTATTATTGATCGTGTTTTTCTAAAATCCTTAATAATATCAAAGCCATCAACAGTGACTTCGCCAGAGCTTGGAGAAACAATTCCACATATTGTTGAAATTAAAGTTGTTTTGCCAGCTCCATTTGGACCCAAGAGTCCCAATATCTCGCCTGTATTTATGTCTAGATTAATACTTTTCAAAGCATTAAAGCCAGAATCATAAACTTTTGATAAATTCTTAATTGAAATAATTGTTTGCATTGATATCTTGTCAGGGGAATCGAAAAAAGTATTTTAACCTTTCACTAAGAATGTATTGCCTTAAATATTGAAAACAGACTCTTGATAAATTGTCATAAATAGATCAAATCTACAAGGCTATTTAAATCTCATTAAGCCAAGGCGGATTTGCACCTTTCTTCATAACAGTTAAGCTTGCAACTTGATTTGCAAAAGTGAGTGTTTTTTTAAGAGAAGCTTCTTCCATCAAACTCAATTTATCTCTACTAAGAAGCCCTTGTTGTTCAAGACTAAACAGAAAGCCACCATTAAAACTATCGCCCGCAGCAATTGTATCAACGACTTCAACTTGGTTACTTTTGACATATACTTCTTTGCCACCATCAAAAATTACCTTTGATCCATCTCCACCTAATGTCAAGATAACTAATTTAACGCCATTTTTGAGCCATTCTTTGCTAACTTCTTTAAAATCCTGTGCACCAAAAAGATAACGATAATCCTCTTCAGAAATTTTTATTATGTCAACTTTTGAAGTAAGTTTTTTGAAACGGTTTACGTAATCATTTTTAACCTCAATAAAATCAGGCCTAATATTGGCATCAAAATAAATTGGTAAATGGCCAGAGATTTGCTCAACTAACCACTGCCAGCTTGATCCACAAGGCTCCGCTTGAAGACTAATCCCTCCAACCAATAATGCTTTTGCCTTCATCACTCTACTCAAAAAAGGCTTTAAACTAGCCTTATCTAGCATTCGTCCAGCTGAATGTTCATCAACAAATGTATATTCTGCAATACCATTAACCACATCTGCATAGGCAAGAGTGGTTGGCCGGTTAGTTTTTATAATGAATTCTTCTCTGACATTAGAGTTTTTAAGGGAGTCTTCTATCAGCTTTCCATAGTTATCATTTGATACAGCACCAAAATAATAACTATCGGCACCTAAACGACCAAGAGCAATTGAAGAATTAAAGTTACTGCCGCCAACATGAGGAGTGTATTCAGGCTCTCCTTTGAAAGAAACCATATCAATTAAGGATTCGCCAGCACAGATAATCATTTGTAGTTTATTTAAAAGTTATATTATAAAAGTCGAGAACCATTACTAATAGGTAGATCATTTGTGGCCAAAACAACTGAGTTATCTTGGCGATAAAATCCTAGCACCAAACATTCACTCATAATAGGTCCAACTTGTTTTGGTTCAAAATTTACAACTGCAATAACTTGTTTGCCTTGCAATTGATCCTTGGTATAAAGATCTGTAATTTGAGAGCTGGATTTTTTTAATCCAATTTCTACTCCAAAATCAACATGCAATATGAAGGCTGGATTTCTTGCTTTGGGAAAATCCTTAACCTCAACAATAGTACCAATCCGTATGTCAACTTTTTCGAAATCTTGCCATGTAATTGTCATCTCAGTCTTTACTCTTCAAGTAATTCATTAATGGCACGCTCAAGTTCAGCTGTGAAGTCAGGATCATTTCCAGGGTTTGCTGCGCAGTGTCCCCATGGAGAATCAAATGGTCGAAAATCAGCACCATTTATATAGCCTGCTTCAATTTCATTATCTTCAGGTGGGAAGTAAAGATCATGCATACAGGGCATCAAGATAGTTTTGGCCTTAATAGCATTTAACGCCATCTCTATGTTTCCGTTATATATTGGGCCAACACTGATATCACTAGTCTGCCATGTATCTAACTTACAAAGGAGATTATTGGCATCCCAATTCTTAGAATGATCTTCCTCCCAATCGATAAGTAAATCTTCTAAGGAGTCGTATCCAATCTCTTTAAATAGAGAGTTACGATAAAAAGTTTGTGAAAATGCCCAGCCTGCGTAAACTCTTGCAAATGCCTTAAGGCCAGCAACTGGAGGAGAAGAATAATCACCATTATTCCAATTTTGGTCCGCACAAAGTGCCGCCTTTACCCCTTCTAGGAATACATGATTATGAGGGGATGTTTTAGCTGAAGCACAAAAAGGCAAGATTGCTTTAACAAAATCAGGGTACTGTGCAGCCCATTGATAAGCCTGACAACCTGCCATTGACCAGCCAGTAACTAGCGCAATTTTCTCGACACCTAAATGCTCTTTTAATAGCTTGTACTGACAAGCAATATTATCCCAAAGAGAGATACGCGGGAATCTTGGGCCATCTTGAGGCGATTTTGAATTACTCGGTGAAGAGGAGAGTCCATTTCCAAATAAGTTAATTGAAACAATAAAATATTTTGCCGGATCAATTGCCCTACCTTCTCCAAAAAAGCCTTCATTTCTTTGATGTGAGCCAGTGTAAAAAGTAGGCATAACAACAACATTATCTTTACCTTTATTCAGCTTTCCATAAGTTTTGTAAATTAAAAAGGCTGAATTTAACTCCTCTCCTGATAAAAGAGAAACATCACCTAGCTCAAACTTTTCATAATCCATCACAAAGTTTCATTATAGTTATAAGAAAATCATTAAATTTTGCACCTAACAATCTAAAGTATTGTCCCTCTCCCATTGAGTCAGATGGGAGGCATAACCACTCCACTCTGTATGCTTTAATTTTATATAAGCATCAATTATGCTGTCTCCAAGTCTTTCTCTAAGAACATCTGAGTCTTCAAGTAATCTAAGTGCATCAAGTAAATTACGCGGCAGTTGCTTATAGCCCTCGATGTCTTTTCCAAGCTCATACATATTTATATCAAGTGGATCCCCTGGGTCACGGTTGCCAGCAATGCCATCAAGGCCACAAGCAAGTATTGCTGCCTGCATTAAATAAGCATTTGCTGCGCCATCCATTAATCGTAATTCAAAACGACCTGAGTCTGGAACTCGAATCATATGAGTACGATTATTTCCACCATAAGTAATTGAGCTAGGAGACCACGTTGCACCAGAAACTGTTCTTGGAGCATTAATACGTTTATAGCTATTTACAGTTGGGTTAAAGATGGCAGTTAAGCGGTCTGCGCTATGCATAATCCCACCTAAAAACTGATACGCAAGAGGTGACAATCCTAGACCTCGGCTATCATTTTCACCATTAAATAAATTTTGAGAACCATCTAGATTCCATATTGAGACATGAGAGTGGCAGCCATTACCCGTAAGATGACTAAAAGGTTTTGGCATAAATGTTGCGCGCATACCATGAAGCTCGGCGATTGATTTCACCATAAATTTAAAAAATACTTGGCGATCAGCAGTTTTTAGAGCATCATCAAAATCCCAGTTCATTTCAAATTGACCATTAGCATCTTCGTGATCATTTTGATATGGACCCCAACCTAACTCAATCATGCTGTCACAAATTTGCTTAATAACTGGATATTGGCGCATTAAGGCCTGCTGGTCATAACAAGGCTTGCTTTGAGTATCTTTCTCATCAGCAATATCAGTTCCATCTTCATTGATGAGATGATATTCACACTCAACACCTGTCTTCATTCTAAAACCCTGCTTTTCAGCCTCTGCCAATTGCTTCTTTAATGCAACTCGCGGAGAAGCCTCAACAGGCTTACCATCCATCCATAAATCTGAGGCTAACCAAGCAATTTCTGGCTTCCAAGGCAACTGGATAAGACTATCAGGATCTGGAATAGCAAACATATCGGGATGTGCAGGCGTCATATCTAACCAGGCTGCAAATCCTGCAAAACCCGCTCCATCATTTTGCATTCCATCAATGGCCCTTGCAGGAACCAACTTAGAACGCAAACTTCCAAAAAGATCTACAAAGCTAATAAGAAAATATTCAATACCTTTATCTGCAGCTACTTTACTAAGTTTAGTGGCCATAATTTCTCCTATTTATTCGTTATTATTTTTATTAAATTAGTAATTATATTCCACCCTTACCTGGAATCCAATTAGTACCAGCTAGGGGAACGCCAGCCATCGCAGCTGCCTCCATAGTTAATGCTACCATATCCTCTGGCTCTAAATTATGCACATGACTCTTACCGCATGCCCGGGCCAATGTTTGCAATTCAAGCGTAAGAACATTTATATAATTCGCAAGTCTGCGGCCACCTAGAATTGGATCTAATCTCTTTGCAAGCTCAGGGTCTTGAGTCGTAATGCCAGCTGGATCATTTCCCGCCTGATAGTCATCCCAAAAACCTGCTGCTGAACCTATCTCTTTATACTCATCATCAAATTCAGGGCTTTGGTCGCCCAGAGCAATTAATGCAGCAGTACCTATTGAAACTGCATCCGCACCCAAAGCTAAGGCCTTTGCAACATCTGCCCCACTTCGAATACCACCAGAAACGATTAGCTGTACCTTACGATGCATATCCATTTCTTGGAGAGCTTCAACAGCCATTCGAACTGCTGGAAGCGTCGGTATTCCAACGTGCTCAATGAAAACATCTTGTGTTGCTGCAGTTCCTCCTTGCATGCCATCAACAACAACAACGTCAGCGCCTGCCTTTACAGCAAGGGTGACATCATAAAAAACTCGCGTCGCTCCAACTTTGACATAGATCGGTTTTTCCCAGTTTGTTATTTCACGTAATTCCTGTATCTTGATTTCAAGATCATCTGGACCCGTCCAATCTGGATGACGACAAGCAGATCTCTGATCTATTCCTTCTGGAAGATTTCGCATTTGTGCTACTCTAGGAGAAATTTTTTGCCCCAATAGCATGCCTCCGCCTCCTGGCTTTGCACCCTGACCCAAAACAATTTCGATTGCATCAGCCTTCCTTAAGTCATCTGGATTCATCCCATATCTTGAAGGCAAGTATTGGTAAACTAAAGTTTTAGAATGCCCTCTTTCTTCTGGAGTCATTCCGCCATCCCCTGTAGTTGTGCTAGTGCCTGCTATAGTCGCGCCTCTTCCAAGCGATTCTTTGGCTTGAGCTGAAAGGGAGCCAAAGCTCATGCCTGCAATTGTGATTGGTGTTTTTAAATGAATAGGATTTTTTGCAAACCTATTACCTAAAATGACCTCAGTTGTGCATTTTTCTCTATAACCTTCTAATGGATAGCGAGAAGTTGAAGCACCAAGAAATACTAAATCGTCAAATGTAGGAATATCTCTTTTAGCACCAAATCCACGAATATCATAAATTCCTGTTTTAGCTGCACGCTGAATTTCCGCAATCACATGCCGAGGAAAAGTTGCAGACTCTATTAATGTTGGATTATCTTTGCTCATAATCTGATCTCCTTAGTAGTCATCGACTTGGTCAATGTCAAAATTATATAATTTGCGCGCAGAACCATAACGTCGAAATTCTTCAACCCCATGACTCATTTTTGATTGGCTTAGTAATTGCTGAAGCTCTTTCTTATGCTCATCTCGCATTTCTTTTTCGATACAATCTGTACCTAGGCTTTTGACTTTACCTCGAACATAAATTTTGGCTTCGTAAATTGAATCACCTAGAGCATCTCCAGCATCTCCACAAACGACTAAGCATCCAGATTGCGCCATAAATGCACTCATATGTCCAATATTACCGCCAACAACAATATTTACACCTTTCATCGAAATTCCACATCGTGAACTTGAGTCTCCCTCAATAACTAATAGTCCACCGTGTGCTGTTGCAGCAGCATATTGAGAGGCATTTCCAGTAACACGTACCTGACCAGACATCATATTTTCAGCTAAGCCAGGCCCAGCATTTCCATTAATTATTATATTGGCCTGTTGATTCATCCCAGCGCAATAGTAGCCAACATGTCCATTAATTTCAACATCTACCATTGTTGTAAGACCAACTGAAAGAGCATGCTTTCCAACAGTATTATTTACAGAAAATTTATCGCCAGATGAACCTGCCTGCAATGCTTCATTAAGCTCTCTAATAGTGCTTTTTTCTAAATTAATTTCAGTCATTATTAACTCCTTTTCCAGCTATAAATCTGAGTTGGTTCAGGCTCCCAAATGCGCGCATTTTCAGCGCCTGGCAAAGTTGCAATAGCACGGTATTCAGAAGACATCGCAGCCCAATCATCAGTTTCTGCCATAATTGCTGGCTTACAGCCAATTGGATCACGCATAACTGCAAAACCATCTCTGGTTCCAATTGCAAAGGTATAGAATCCATCTAAATCCTCTATGGCATGATTTAAGGCTTGATCTAGATCATCCCCCTCACTTAAGCGCCAGCTCAAATATCCAGCAGCAACTTCGCTATCATTATCGGTTTTGAAATGAACACCTTTTTTTCGTAAAGTTTCACGTAATCTGTTATGGTTTGATAAAGAGCCATTATGCACAAGACATAAATCTTGGCCAGTTGAGAAAGGGTGGGAGTGCTCTGTTGTAATTGCACTTTCTGTTGCCATTCTGGTATGTCCAAGTGCGTGAGTGCCAGTCATACTTTTAATATCAAACTGATCAATAAACTCAGCTGGGTTACCTTTACCTTTAAAGATCTCAATATTTGTTCCTGCACTTGTAATACTAAGATCACTCCAGTTATCTCTCATCCAAACTTGAACATCATCAATTTCAGAATCTAGACTCAAAACTGCATGATTGCGGGTAACTGTAATATCTCTTAAAGAAAAATGATTACTTATTGCAGCCTCTAAAGCACCCCAATCAAAGTCTTGGTGCTGAGCAAGGACAGTAATCTTACAGCCATTCTCTTGAGGATTACGATAAACGGCAATACCTGCGCTATCTGGCCCTCTCTCAGTCATCTCACTGAGCATTGGTGCTACAAGCGCACCTAATTGAGACTCTAGAGCTTGATTTTTAATAAAAAGTCCTACAATTCCACACATAAAAACTCCAAAAAATTATTATAGCCCCTGTATTCATGCATGACATGAACTCAAGGGCAATAGTTTAAATGAAAAAAAACGATTAACGCTTTTATCTATTATCTTTTGATAAAAAATCTGGCTTAATAGAGCCTTAAAAACTCCTCAACTTCCCAGTTTGTAACAGCCTGATGATATCGATCCCACTCATCTTTCTTATAAGAGAAAAATTGAAGGAGCATTGAATCACCTAAAACCTCTCTTGCAAAATCATCCTCATTTAAAGCCTCAATTGCCTCTAAAAGATTACGAGGTAAAGATTTAATGTTTGCTTCCTTCATTTCTTCAGGGCTTAATGTATACAAGTTTATATTTAAAGGATCGCCTGGATCAATCTTATTCTCAATTCCATCCAAAGCTGCAGCTGTTGTAAGTGCTAAGGATAGGTATGGATTCATGCACATGTCAGCAGCACGATTCTCGATACAAAATCGGTTTTGAGGAAGTCGAATCATGCAAGATCGATTATTATCTCCATAGGCCATTGTTGTCGGCGCCCATGTATAGACTCCTCCTTCAAATCCACCAACTATTGGAACTAAACCGTTATATGAGTTTACCGTTGAACATGCAATAGCAGTAATTTCTGTTGCGTGCTTTAGCAATCCACCAACTACATGATAAGCTGTATCAGAGAATTTTCCATCCTTACCTTCAAAAACATTTTTGTTATCCGAGTTACTCGTCATACTAAAATTAATATGCGCTCCAGACCTCCAATCACCAATCGTTGGCTTTGGCATAAAGGTAATAAACATCCCATACTTTTTAGCAACTTCTTTAAGAAGAACCCTTAAGAAAACTAATCGATCTGCCATCTGAAGAATATCTGTATAAGTGAAGTCAAGCTCAAACTGTGAGTAGGCGCCCTCACAAACCACATCCTTCATATCCCAGCCTAAATCATTAACAGTATCAATTAATTCTTTGAGGAATTCCATTGAGTCAATTGAATACTCGACATCGTATCCAAAAGCTTGTCTGCGAGGACGTAAGCCGTCACCTGGTAATGGATCATCATCAAAAGCCTTAACAGGCTGACCATCTTCCCATCGCATCGCAATAAATTCTGGCTCAATACCACAAAAAGCTTTATATCCAGCGTCATCTGCTTTTTGTACTGCTCTTTTAAGAGTTTGACGAGGGCACAAGTTATAAGGCTTGCCTTCCCACCATAAATCTGAAAAAACCCATACGCACGTCTTATCCCATGGACAAATTACCAAGCTATCTAAATCAGGTACAGGGATTTGATCTGAGTCATTAGGCCCTAATTCAGGAACAAAAGAAACTGAATGAACCGCAAATTGAGGGCCCTTTCCTGCACACAATGCCTCAAACTCCTTCATAGGAATTGGCTTTGTTTTAGGAAGGCCAAGCATGTCAATCCAACACGACAGAATGTACTTTACGCCTGCTTTTTCTAATCGAGCTTTTTCCTGTGCAACACGTTTCTTTGATGGCAGGGCATCTGCCATTGTTGTGTGATAAATCTTTGCCATATTCTTCTCCTTATTTATGAATTTATTAAATATTTATAATTTTTCTTGCGATTTTAATAAAAATTGATTTTTATATGTTGCCAGGCCTTTCATTACCTCAACATCCTTTATATCACCGTTATTAAAGCAATGTTCATCTAGAAACCTAGTAAGGGTCTCATCTCCTTCAGAGGCAATTTCTACTAAAAGATCATATCGACCTGTGACCCAGATAATAAAGACTATTTCATTGCAATCTTGAAGACGTTTAGCAACCTCAGTAGGGCTAGAAGTTGAAGCAACTTTTATTCCAAGCATCGAATCTGTTGCATAATTTATAGCAGAGCGATCTACCAATGCTTTGATTTGCAAGACACCTGCATCTTTCATGCGATTCACACGATTCCTAACAGTCCCTTCAGAGATTTCCAGTGACTTAGCAATTTCGTTAAATGGCTTTCGTCCATCAATCTCAAGCATATCAATGATTCGTTGATTCAATTTATCTTTTAGCGTATCCCTAGTTGGAACACGCGGAAGTTGATCGCTATCATTACTATCATTAGATTGACTTAGGTGCACTATACGATTACTTGAATTACTCATTTAAATCCTAGTTTTGAGGCATGTCTTCTGGATCTATTCCAGGCACAAAAGTAATTCCTGCTTGTTGCTTCCAGTCATGAGGATAAGCAGCATAGAATATTACGCATTTTTCATCACACTCATAAGCTATAGAATTATCTTTAGGGATATAAAGGACATCACCTGGATTGCAGTTATAAGACTCGCCATCACAGGTTAATCTAAACGTCCCCTCCATACAATAAATAATCTCATCGCATGTTAACTCCCATGGTACAGATACTTGGTTTAAAAAATTCAAACCGCCGCACATCGTATCACTAACTGCACTAGTAACAAAAGGCTTGATATAGCTTTGTCCTGGCTCTAAAGTGTGTAAACGGTGCTCAATGTCACCGAATTTATATAGTTGTGGTTTATTACTCATTTTTATCCCTTTTTAAGTTAAGTTAAGTTTTTCATTAAGTTCTACGACATATCCATCTGGATCTTCAATAAATGCAAGTATTCGAGTTCCAGCATTCATAGGTTTAGCTGGACTAATGATTTTGGCACCTCCAGCTTCTAGGTCTTCAACAGCTTTGTATACATCTGGCGTTTCAATACAAATGTGCCCCCATCCATTACCTTTGTCATAGTGCTCTTCTTGATCCCAGTTATGGGTTAGCTCCAGTGCAGGAAATTCAATTTCAGGACCATAACCTACAAATGCATTTGTAAATCTTCCCCCCGGGTAATCAGTTCGCCTTAGCACTTGCATACCTAAAATGTCACAATAAAAATGAAGTGACTTTTCTAAGTCAAGAACTCTCATCATCGTATGTGCTAATCTAAAGTCACTATTAAAACTTGTATCGGTCATTAAATTCTCCTTTATGTATTATTTTTTGGTGGGTTAGTAACGGCTTCTGCAATCATTTCTTGAAAAGCGCGAACACTATCTTCCCAGTGAGGTGACAACATACCGCCATCTTTTGAAACTGGAGACGCTCTCCCAAGCTGCATCCTTTCACAAATTGCATGATCTTCTTTGTGGACATCCCACCATAGCTTTTTCATTTCATCAACCTCTTTAATTGAAACGCTCTCGCCTTCTGTGGTGTAGATAACCCTTTTTTGGTGCGTATGACCTTCATCAACTGGAACATTCAAATAGACTCCAATTTGATCCGGAGCATAACGACCAATTATAAAATTTGGAAAAAGAGTTAAGTATCTTGAACTTACAGACAAACTCCCCTTTACCTTATCATCATCATCTAGATCAATAGCGCTTCCTAGGCAAACGCCATCAACAATTGTGTAATGATCCTCAAGAGGCTGATTTGTTGTTGTTCGATGGACAAATTGAACATGGTAAGGCTCTATAAAATTTTCCATAAGAAATTTCCAGTTCGTAGAAATCTCACCAAAATCCAAAGTAGCTACAGGCTTCACTTTTTGAAAATCTATATCACTAAAATTTTGAATAAGTGGCGCTGCATAATCCTCAAAATTGGCAGCATTGCCACTTAAATTAATAAAAATCCAATCTTGCCAAATAGCTATTTTTATTGATTTAAGATTATGATTTGACATTTCAAAGCCTTCTGGCTGATGCTCTTTGCCACCAAAGAACGGCGTAGCACAAAGATCACCATCAAGACTGTACGTCCATGCATGGTAGGGGCAAGATAACATCTTGCCAACATTCATTGGCTCATCAACTAACTTCAAGCATCGATGAGAGCATGCATTATGGAAAGCTGAAATTTTTCCTTCATTATTTTTAATTAAGACTACTGGCTGACCAGCAACCATAATTGGTCTTGCATCCCCTGGCTCATTTAGCTCATGGGCAAAACCTACAAAAACCCAATTATCGGTAAACACGGTATCGCACTCAGTGCGAAAAAAATCAGCACTAGTATAGGCAGATGAGGGCAGTCCATGCTTAAGCTTGCCTTTCTCAAAAAAAGATGACATGTCAAGTTTATTAATTGTAATACCTCAAAAAATAAATGAAACAAATGATAATGAGAAAAATTATAAACCTAATTATTACATTAAATGTAATAAATTAAAGAATAAGTTGCCAATACAGCTATTTATTCAATTAAAAATAATTAATATGTAATAATCATAAAAATTATTTACTGTTAGCATTCGTATTAATTTGGTATGATTTGTAACTTTCATTAACACTTTTAATCAGGAGAGGATGCAATATGGGCATTAAAGGAAGTGACTTCGAGGTTGAATTGAAAGGATATTCAGGGCATGGATTAATCCACTCAAAAGATGTTGATGATGAAATTACACGTATTGGTCCTGGATCGCCAGCAGGTGAATACCTTAGAAGATACTGGCAGCCAGTTTTTATCTCTTCTGAACTCGACGATCTTCCTGTAACAATAAAAATTCTGGGTGAAGAACTTGTTCTATTTCGAGACAAAAGCAATCAATTAGGATTGGTTCATAAACAATGCCCCCATAGGCAAGCTTCTCTTGAATTTGGTATTTGTCAAGAAACAGGAATTCAATGTTGCTACCATGGATGGCACTTTGGCATTGATGGAACATTATTAGATGTTCCTGGGCAGCCTGCACATGTAGCTGACATTATTAAACAGAGGGTTCGACTTGGCGCCTATCCGACTTATGAATTTAAAGGTTTAATTTTTGCCTATCTTGGGCCAATTGATGAAAAACCCGAATTCCCAATGTATGACAGCCTAAATTTTAAAGATATGGAAATGGTGCCCTATAAGGCACCCTTCAATTGCAACTGGCTGCAGGTTTTGGATGCTATAGTTGATCCAATTCACACCTCTTTCCTTCATTCAAATATGAGTCGACAACAGTTTTCAGAAGGCTTTGGAGAAGTTGGACAGATTGATTTTTTTGAGCGTGATAGTTGGATTTTAGGCTGCAATACCAGGAGAGTTGGTGACAATATTTGGTTTAGGATTAACGAAGTTGTTTTGCCAAACTTTACTCAAGCAGGTGCAGCTTTTGCTGCAGATGGAACAAAGCAAATACACTATGGTAGAAGTTCATTTACACGATGGGTTGTTCCAATCGACGATGAAACAACTATCTGCTATGCCTGGGCTAATTTTGGGGAGAGAGGAGATCCACAGGAATTTAACACTCCAGAGGGTCCTGAACTAATTGAACAGGGTGAAATTTTTGATCGCCCCTACAAAGAACGTCAAAGATTTCCTGCAGACCGAGAAGCATGCGAAGGAATGGGTCCAATAAATATTCATAAAAATGAAAATTTATTACCCAGTGATCAAGGAGTTGCAATGATGCGTCAGAGAATTAGAGAGCAAATAAAAACTGTTGCCTCTGGCAAAAAACCTTATCTAGCAAGTGGCATTAATGGATTGCCAGTTCCAACTTATGGAGGTGATTCTGTCCTTAATATTCCAGCAAGTAATTTGGAAGACAATTCCTTCTTAAGTAAACTTGCACATGAATTCGTTCAAATTCAATTTGAAGTCGATGGAAAGGTTGAAGAAGAGAGAGTTAAAATAGTTACGAAAAAATTAAAAGAAATACAATCGAGAGAAACTTCAAATACCAATAAATAAATACCTATGGCAAGTGATAATAAAATTAGAGTTCATTTTAAGAGTAATCATGCTGACCCTGATTCATTCCCACCAACTATTGAAGGGGAAAGTGTTTTTGCTATTACCAAAGAAAGGTTTGATAATGCAATTGAAAGCTACCCGGATTTAAAAAACAAAATTGAGCCAATTTTTGATTGGGATTTAGAGAACTTTTATGAATCCATGAAGACTGCTGAGGTTCTTGTGTGCTGGGATTTTCCTACTGAGAATCTTGCTGAAATTGCGCCTAAACTTCGATGGATTCATATTATTGGTGCAGGGGTAGAACATTTATGTCCAATGGACTGGGTGCCAGAACACGTTTCAGTTGTTAATAATCGGGGCGTGCACTCAGCAAAAGCAGGGGAGTTTGGTCTAATGAGTGTGCTAATGCTGCATACGCATATCCCTGAAATCATTCAAAATCAACAAAACAAGCATTGGGAATCTCTCTATTCATCTCCAATATTAGGTAAGACATTGCTGGTTATAGGTACAGGCAATATAGGACATGCTGCTGCAAAAAAATGCAAATTATTGGGCATGAAAGTAATTGGGGTAAGTCGTCATGGAATGCCTTTAGAAGGCGTCGATCAAATGGTTAAGGTAGATAAATTAGATGAAGTACTCCCTGCAGCTGATTACATTTTTATGTCTACACCGAATACAACTGAAACATTTAATTTATTAGATAAAAGGCGTCAATCATTAATGAAGCCAGGAGTAGGTATTGTTAATGTTGGAAGGGCTGCTACAATGGACTATGACGCTCTTGTAGAGAACTTAAATTCTGGTCACATCAAGGCTGCTATTATTGATGTTTTTGATCCTGAGCCACTCCCTTCAAATTCAATATTATGGGACACACCGAACTTAATGGTTATGCCGCATATATCTGCTGATGATGGTGATACATATATTCCTCTAACGCTTGAGCTCGTTCTAATGAATATGCAAAGATACATTGCTGATGAAAAATTAAATAATTTAATAAACCCTGATCTAGGATATTAAAGATTTAAATAATATTTTTTATAGTACTGGGCTGCTTTTTTTGCAGTAGCCATTAGACTATCATTGGGATTTGCAATTGACTGTTCAAATGATAGGTCTTTAGAAATAATACTAAATACCTTGTCGATATCATATTTATTTTCAAGTATTTCATCATCCTCTGCACTACCTGCAATGACAAAGATACTGCATTTATACTTTCTTGCATAATCAATTACTCCCATTGGAGCTTTACCTCTAAGACTTTGACTATCAAACCTACCTTCGCCTGTTATTACAAGATCTGAAGTTGATAGATGTTGCTCAAAATTAAGTTTTTCAAGAATAATTTGTACTCCACTTTTTTGATCCGCCTTTAAAAAAGCAAGAAAACCATAACCTATGCCACCTGCTGAACCTGCCCCTGGCTGCATTGAGAGATTATTATTTAATTTACTGGAAGCGATTCTAGAGTAATGACTCAATAGATTATCTAATTGATTAATCATCTTTTCATCAGCACCTTTTTGAGATCCAAAAATAACTGATGCGCCTTGCTGTCCAATGAGAGGATTGTCCACATCGCATGCAACCTCAAAACTGACTTCTTTGAGGCGTGAGTCGATAGAAGTAATATTAATATCTGAAAGTGTATTTAAACTTTCTACACCTCCAGTGAGTTCCTTACCAAAAGAGTCTAAAAATTGAATTCCAATTGCCTCTAAAAAACCCATTCCTCCATCATTTGTTGCACTCCCTCCTAAACCAATAATAATATGCTCAGCACCTTCATCAATTGCAGCAAGTATGAGCTCACCAACTCCAAAACTAGAGGTATTCATTGGATTTCTTTTTTTAAGTGGAACTAGGTGCAAGCCACAAGCTTCAGCAATTTCGATTACTGCTGTTTTTGAATTGCCGAGCATGCCCCACTTGGCATTGATATATTCTCCTAGGGGGCCTGACACTTTCGTTGAAAAATACTTACCTTGAGTAGCAGTAACTAAGACGTCAACTGTTCCCTCTCCACCATCAGCAATTGGTAATTTTAAAATATTAGCATCTGGAAAAATACCTAAAAAACCTTCCTCAATTGCATTTGCTGCATCAGAAGCTGTTAAGGTTTCTTTAAAAGAATCAGGTGCAATTAATATCTTCATATTTTACTTCTTTAACTTAATTATATTTTTTACCCCACCTCTCAAGTGAGATTGTTGCAGTAAAAATAATAAACATACCAAGCCACTGATTCATACCCAGCAGATCTTGAAGAAGAATTACACCTAAAATAATAGTAAAAATAGGCTCTAAGTACATCACATTTGAGGTTCGCACAGGTCCAATAATTGATATTGACCTAAAGAAAAAGTAAATACCTCCAGTCATCCCCATTGCTGAAAGAATACTCCAAAGTAACATCTCTGAAGATACTGAAGCTATAGGTTCTAAAGTGATTATAAAATATATCAACACAAAAACTACTGAAGGCAATACCATAATATATTGAATTAGGCCCCATCCTGACTCTACACTTTTATGACGAGATAAAATATTTACAGTAACCTGGGCAAGAGAAGCAATAAGGCCCCAAAAAACGCCCCATAAATTCCAATCACTTGAATCTCCTTGAACTAAAATCCAAATGCCAAATAATGACACAAGAAGTGCGGCAGCTGATAAAAAATCAATAGATCTACTCTTAAGTATTGAGTTAACAAAAAAGGTAATAATTGGGAAAGTATAAATCACTACTACGGCTAAACTTAATGGAATCAAGCTTATTGAATACATATACGATGCAATAAAAATCGCTTGAAAAATACTAATTAATATTAATCTAATGTGTGTTGCCTTGCTTTTAATTTTCTTAGGTGATTTATTTAAAATACTTGCAAAAATAAAAGTACTAACATAGCGAACAGAAAGAAGAAGAAATACGCCTCCTCCAACACCATAGAAATAGGGAGCAGTAGTAGCTGCAAGAGAGAAAAAGAAGGCAGATAAAATTGCTGTAAAAACACTTGAAAATATCTTATTACTCATTTTGGATTTGGCCTGGATTATCTGTTGTGATAGATTGTACTCTCCAGCTAATCAATTTATTAGCAATATCAATATCATCAATTGTCCATGAGTGGTATTCAAAGCCAGCATCCATAATTTGGTCAATTAAAGCTTTTGAGTTTTCATTATCTGAACTGAGGCCATCGGCCTTAATATCATTCAGTACATCTAATATTTTATTTAAGTCATAGTACGGCTCATATGCATATAACCAGTAAGCCTTATAATTAGGTGCTGCTGATTTAAAAGTCTTAATAACTCTCTCATCAAATGAAATAATCACAGCTTGCTCGGTATGTATTTCAGATTGAGAAAGCTCTTTAATTAGGGGCTTTATAATCTCAATACCGCACTTTATCTCTATAAATATTTTTTTACCCGAAGGCAACACTTTAAGCACTTCAGCTAAAGTAGGAATTTTTACTTTTAAATTATTAGAAATTTTATGAGATAAGTTGAGTTGCTTTAACTCTTCAAGGGTTGAGTCTTTAACAATTAATTTTTGATTACAGACTCTTTGAGTATCATCATCATGAATACAAACAATGGCGCCATCCTTTGTAAGATGGAAATCACCTTCTATTCCATCCACTCCTTTATCCCAAGAGGCATTGAAAGCTGGTAAAGAATTTTCTGGTAGATCAAATGAAATACCTCGATGTGCAATAATCATTGAGATATTCTACATAAAAATTTAGCAGTCTTTTTTTAAAAAACTTAGAATAGTGAAACAGATAGCTCCATCCAGAAACTTGGCATCAAGCCAACGACTAGAATAAGAATACCATTGATAGAAAGCACAACCTTCATATCTAACGGGGCAGAAACCAGTATCTCTTTATCTACATCATCAAAATACATTGTTTTAATAATTTGCAGATAATAGTAAGCACTTATTACAGCAAAGATTACCGCTGTTATAGCAAGAATTACATAGCCCTCTGCAACCACTTGCTGAAGAATAAATAACTTAGAATAAAAACCAATAAAGGGTGGAACACCAGCCATTGAAAGCATAACCACCAACATAATTAATGCAAACCATGGGGAATGTTTACTCAAACCTTGAAAATCAG
Source organism: Candidatus Pseudothioglobus sp. Uisw_016 (assembly GCF_048087635.1). Classification (GTDB taxonomy): domain Bacteria; phylum Pseudomonadota; class Gammaproteobacteria; order PS1; family Pseudothioglobaceae; genus Pseudothioglobus. The sequence goes on from NZ_CP159806.1 coordinate 1,394,922, forward strand.
AAATTTGATCAGCCTCAAATCCCTTCCTATTTAGAACAATAATTGAACCAAAGGCCGCTAAACTCATCAAGATATAAGCCAGCACATAAAAGACTGCAGCTCCATAACCATCTACCACTCCTGTAACAAAACCTAGTAACACAAAACCAATATGGGATATTGTTGAGTAAGCAAGCATTCGTTTGATATTAGTTTGAGTTAATGCAACTAATGATCCTATTGCAATTGAGAGGACAGCTAAGATCATAAATAAATCTGCCCAGTAATGCTGAAGCTCCCCTAAACCATCAATTAACAATCGAATCAGTAATGCGATCGCGGCAATTTTTGGTACAGTTGATAAAAACATAGTAACTGAAGTTGGTGATCCTTGATATACATCTGGAACCCACATATGAAAAGGCACAGCTCCAAGCTTGAAAGCAATGCCAATGACTAAGAAAACTAAACCAAAATTAAGAATTAATGTTTGCTGAGAGCCCAAAGTTGAGGCACTTGCAAAACTTGATATCTGGGAAATATCCAGGCTTCCACTTATTCCATAAATCATGGACATTCCATAAAGCAATAATCCCGAAGCAATAGCGCCCAGAACAAAGTATTTAAGGGCAGCCTCAATAGCACTCGCTCTGTCTCTTGCTGTGGCAATAAGTGCATACAACGATAGTGACATTATTTCTAAACCCAAGTACAAAGTAAGGAGGCTATGTCCAGAAACCATTACCATCATTCCCAGTATTGACATCATTGCCAGAATAAAATACTCATTTCTTAAAAGCTCATGCGCCTTAAGATAATGGCGAGTATAGACAAGGGCAATAATTGCAAACCCAAGTATGAAAACTTTAAAAGTTGAGCCTAAAGAATCAAGAACAAAAGTGCCAGAAAAAATCGTTGCATTCTCGCCAATTAAATTAAACGCCAAGAAGCCTGTTATTAGAAGTGCTAACTGCGTCAAGTAATAAGTAAATTGCTTTAAACGTTGGCTTACAAAAAGGTCAAATAATAATATAAGTGAAATTGCAAATAATAAAAACAACTCTGGCAAAGCAAAGAGAAGTTCTGCAACATTAAAATTAAAGTTCATCATAATAAAACTGGTAGTTTAGTTGTAAGTGCTTGCTCAAGAAGATTAACAATGGAAGCATGCATTACCTCAATTACTGGCTGTGGGTATAAACCCATCCATAATACAGCAATAGCTAAAATAGCTAAGATTCCAAACTCCCTAGAATTGATATCGCTCAAAGTGCTTACCTCTGGGTTAGTTATCTCCCCCCAAAAAACACGCTTAACCATCCACAATGTATAGGCAGCGCCAATGATCAAAGTCATTGAAGCCAAAAATGCAAACCAAAAATTAGCTTGTAAAGCTCCAAGAATAACCATAAACTCCCCGACAAAACCTGAAGTTCCAGGAAGGCCAGCATTTGCCATTGCAAATAGAACAGCAAAACCTGTAAATTTAGGCATTGAGTTTACAACCCCTCCATAGGTAGATATTTCTCTGGAGTGAAGTCTGTCATAAAGCACGCCAACAACTAAGAACATTGCTGCAGAAATAAAGCCATGAGAAATCATTTGAATCATTGCACCTTCTAAGCCAAGATAAGCACTCTCAATACTTGCACCACTAATAGAAATTAGCTCACCATTTGATCCCATTTTCATAATAGAAAATAACGCAAAAACACCTAAAGTAACAAAGCCCATATGGGAAATTGACGAGTAGGCAATCAATTTTTTCATATCTTTTTGAACCAGCGCTACAAAACCAATATAAACAATTGCGATCAAAGAGAGAACGATTACTACAGTTGCAAATGATGATGATGCATCCGGCGTGATAGGCAGTGAGAAGCGGAAAAATCCGTAACCACCCATCTTTAACATTATAGCTGCCAAGATTACAGAGCCACCTGTTGGTGCTTGGACGTGAGCATCTGGAAGCCATGTATGGACAGGAAACATAGGCACCTTTACCGCGAAAGCAAGGAAGAAAGCCCAAAATATCCAACTCTGCTGAGCCATAGTAAGCGGCAAGGTGTACATTTCAGAAATTGCGAATGAGCCACTTAAATTGTACATATAAATAAGTGAAACCAGCATAAATACTGACCCTAGAAAAGTGTATAAAAAGAATTTAATCGAGGCATAGACACGATTTTGACCACCCCAGACACCAATAATTAAAAGCATTGGTATTAGTGATGACTCCCAAAAAACATAAAACAACATGGAGTCCATTGACGAAAAAACACCAATAATGAGGCCTTCCATGATTAAAAAAGCTGCCATATAATCTGCCACTCTATTCTTGATAACTTCCCACCCAGCAACAATTACTAATATTGTTGAAAAGGTGGTAAGAATAATTAGTGGCATTGATATTCCGTCAACACCTAGATGGTAAAAAATATTAAATTGAGTAATCCAACTGACCTTTTCTACAAACTGCATTGAGGAGGTTGAAGTGTCAAAATCTAAAAATAAATTTATTGATAAGACGAAAACAATCACAGAAATAGCAGCGCTTACCCAGCGGGCAAGTTGAGCTCTATTGTTTCCTATAAATAGAACTGAGCCAGCCCCTAATATAGGAAGCCAAATTAAAATACTTAGTAATGAATCCATACTATTACCTTAACTAAAAAATGAATAATCTGAGGCAATAAGAACCCACCCCAAAACAAACATCAAACTAATGATCATAAAAAATGCATAGTGATAGACATACCCAGTTTGAACTGGTCGAATAAAAGCGCCTACGTAACGAGCGAATCTAGCACTCCCATTAACCAAAAGCTGATCAATGATTGCCATATCTGAAATTTTCCACAACAGATTACCAATTTTCAGTGATCCACGAACAAAGACAATTTCATTAAATCGATCAAAACCATACAAAGAATTCAACACATAATTAATACGTTTAAATTTACTCTGAATTAGGTCTGCCCAGTCAGTTCGATATATGCAGAAAACCCATGCTGCCAAACCACCACCAACCATCATCCAGAATGGAAGTGTCATGACTGAATGCGTTATCAAAGAGAACGCTGAATGAAAGTGATCCTCAAGTTTTGAAACGGCAAGATGAGAAGAATCAATAAATATTCCATTTTCTAGCCACCCGCCAAAAAGCATCGGCTCAATTGTAAAATACCCAATCAATACAGATGGTATCGCTAGTAATATTAAAGGAACCGTAATTGATGGAGCTGTCTCATGAACATGCTCTTGGGTATGACTATCAAGCCTTGACTCACCATGAAACACTAAAAATAATAGTCGTAAACTATAAAAAGCAGTAATGAATACGCCCAGAACAACTGCAAAATAAACCCACCCAGCAAAAGGTAGGTCCGAATAATGAACGGCCTCAATTATCATATCTTTTGAATAAAACCCTGCGAAGCCAGGAAAGCCGATCAGAGCTAAAGTACCTAAAAGAGAAGTAACGTAGGTTATTGGCATTTTCTTTCTTAGGCCGCCCATTTTTCGAATATCTTGTTCATGATGAAGTGCAACAATTACTGATCCAGCTGCTAAAAAAAGCAAAGCTTTGAAGAAGGCATGAGTCATTAAGTGAAAAATTGCAACTGAGTAGGCGCTTACTCCCAGAGCAACAGTCATATAACCAAGCTGAGAGAGTGTGGAATAAGCAACAACTTTCTTTATATCATTTTGAACAATGCCTAGTAAGCCCATAAATAGGGCTGTTATGGCTCCTATTACCATGACTACTGTTAGTGCAACATCACTTAACTCAAATAAGGGTGACATTCTGGAAACCATAAAGATACCAGCCGTTACCATTGTTGCAGCATGAATCAAAGCAGAGATCGGAGTAGGGCCTTCCATTGAGCCAGGCAGCCAAACATGCAGAGGAACCTGTGCTGATTTGCCCATTGCTCCTACAAAAAGTAGAAGGCAGACTACCGTTATAGCAGAGACGCCTCCAAATAAAGTTTGTCCAATAATTTGATCTTTTTGACTGAATGTTTCGGCGTAATCTAAAGTACCAAAAAACATCAGGACCATTGCAATTCCTAAAAGAAAACCAAAGTCACCAACCCGGTTCACGAGAAAAGCTTTTAAGTTAGCCTGAACTGCTGATTCCTTATGGTGCCAAAATCCAATTAAAAGATATGAAACCAGACCAACAGCCTCCCAACCAAAGAATAGCTGCATAAAGTTATTTGAAATTACAAGTGTAAACATTGCAAAAGTAAATAGGGATATGTAGCTAAAAAATTTAGTGTATCCCCTATCATCATGCATATAGCCTATAGTGTAGATGTGCACCATTAGTGAAACAAATGAAACCACCACCAACATCAGAGCGGTCAAGTTATCAACTAAAAAGCCGACACTAATATTGAGTCCTCCAATTTGCATCCATGTATAGATGTTCTGATTAAAAATTTCACCATCATTTAGAACGTGATGATTAAAAACATAAAGTGATAGTACGGTAGAGATTGCTACCCCTAAAATCGTAATTGAATGCGAAGCTTTTCGTCCGAGTCTATTCCCAGCAAGTCCAACTATGATTGAACCAATTAGGGGCGCTAGTACAATTGTAGAATAAATATTAAGCATAGCTACCCTTTCAACGTATTAGTTGCATCAATATCAATCGAGCCACGACTTCTAAACATCAGCGTGAGGATTGCAAGACCTATAGCCACTTCAGCAGCAGCAACTGTCAAAATAAAGAATACAAATATTTGTCCAGCAAGATCGCCGCCATAATATGAAAAGGCAATAAAATTAGTATTAACTGCTGCCAAAATTAACTCGACACACATCAAAAGCATAATGATATTAGTTCTGTTAATAAAGATTCCAGCTAGACCGATACAAAAAACTATTGAGCTCAGAATTAGGTAATCAGATAGTGCTATCATTTTGACTCCTTTGCTGACTTTGGCTTAATAGAGGCCATTCTCATTCTATCTTTTGCCTGAACATTAATTTGTTCTGAAATATCTTGCTTTTTGCTTCTAGATTCATTTCGATGAACAAGAGTAATGGCTGCAATAATTGCGATTAAAAGTAGTATTGCTGCTAATTCAAAAGGGTACACATAAACTGTATAAAGCTGCTCTGCAATGGCAGTAATATTGCTATATGAAGCGTCATGCTTTTCTGGAACACCAGTCATTGCTAGATCAAACTGACCAGCATTAAGGACTAGCACCATTTGCGCAATCACAATTATAGATACAAAAATTCCCAATGGCAGATAGCGCGTGAACTGAGCTCGAAGAGTAGATTTATCGGTATCAAGCATCTTAATAACGAACATAAATAACACCATAACGGCGCCGACATAAATTAATATAAGTGTAATTGCTAGAAACTCTGCTTCAAGAAGCAACCATAAGCTAGCAGCACTAAAAAAAGTTAGTATTAAGAATAAAGCAGCCTTTGCAGTATTCCTTGATGTAATCATCATTATCGAGCTAACGATAAAGAAAAAGGAGAAGACATAAAATAAAATTGATGAAAATTCCATAGCTACCTATTATTTATATTTAGAGTCTTCAAGTCTGGCTTTGCTAATCTCTTTTTCATTCTCATCGCCAATAGCCAAAAGCCCTTTTTTATCAATAATACTTCCCTCTCTTGACTCAAACGCATAATCAAAAATATGAGTCTCTACAATGGCATCAACGGGGCATGCTTCTTCACAGAAGCCGCAAAAAATACATTTAAAAAGATCAATATCATATTGAGTTGTTCGGCGAGTACCATCTTCTCTCATTTCAGAATCAATAGTTATCGCATTTGCTGGACATACCGCCTCACAAAGCTTACAAGCAATACACCTTTCCTCTCCATTTGGGTAGCGACGAAGAGCATGAAGGCCTCTGAATCTGGGTGAAATTGGCGTTCGCTCTTCTGGGAACTGAACCGTAATATTATTATTTAAAAATTCTTTACCAGTCACTTTAAGGCCAGTTCGTAGCTCGCCTAAACCAAAATCTTTTACTAGTTTTTTAACTTTTTTTATCATATCTTTTTCTCCTTAAAACCAAGGTCCTATATGAAGCTGTGTCATCAATGCAACCACAAAGATCCACACAATCGTTAAGGGTAAGAAAATTTTCCAACATAAACGCATAATCTGATCGTACCTAAACCTTGGAAAGGAAGCACGAATCCAAAAATACAAAAATAAAAAGAAACTCATCTTAAAGAGTAGCCAGAATAAATCAGGAACAAACTCAAACCAACCCTCAAGAAGAGGTATACCTTCGAATGGTGAATGCCATCCGCCAAAAAATAATAAAACTGCCAGCATAGCCATAAAAATCATGTTGAAATATTCTGCCATAAAGAACAATGCAAAAGGCATTCCAGAATACTCAACATGCGTACCACCAACAATTTCTGACTCGCCCTCTACAACATCAAATGGTGCCCTATTTGTTTCAACTAAAGCCCCAATCCAAAAAACTATCATCATTGGGAATAGTGGAATCCAATACCAATTAATTATTCCTCCGGCTTGTTTTTCTACAACAGTATTTAAATTAACAGAGCTTGCAATCATTACGACTGTTACAAGAACAAATCCAATTACAAGTTCATAGGAAATCAGCAGAGCTGTGCTTCTTAAAGCTCCAAGAAGTGGGTACTTAGAGTTAGATGCCCAGCCTGCAAGAACAATTCCGTAAACACCGACTGAACCGATTGCCATAACATACAGCAAGCTCACATCAAGATTAGCAATATAAAAGCCTTCTCCAAATGGAACAACTGCCCAAACTGCTACTGCAGGAACAAAGGCCAATATAGGCGCTAAAAGAAATAGATAAATGTTTGACTTAGTAGGAAAAATTATTTCCTTAAACATCATTTTAAAAACGTCAGCAAATGGTTGTAATAATCCAAATGGCCCAACCCTATTTGGACCAATTCTAAGCTGCATGAAGCCAATAACTTTGCGCTCAGCATAAGTCATGTATGCCATCGCAATTATTAATGGAAATATTAGGGCAAGGCCCTTGATTAAGATAATTATTACGTCTGCAAGTCCGCCATCAAACCAAGGAATTAAATTATGGATACTGTCTACTATTGATTGCCACATAGTCAATACCTCCTATCCCTTTCTCGATTGATAAGTATGAACAAAGACACATCCATCAGCAACAGTTTCATTAATAGAAACTGGAACTCCATGAAACAAATCACCAACTGAAAGCTTCAACTCTTTGGCCGTTACTAAAGAAATAAATGCAGCATTCATTTTTCCAATTGGTGTTTCTTGGAGAGATTTAGCTTTGCGAGTTACTCCATCGACTGCATAAGGCGAATACTGCCAGTGAATTGCAATTTTAGAATCATCGGTTGCTTTAGTATTCTTATCAACAATATCATTATTTCCAATTGAAGTAATAGCAAGCGCTTCATCAGCTACTTGAGTTGAATCGGTATATTCAAAACCTTTGAACTCAAATAAATCTGCAAGAACTTTAATAATTTTCCAGCCTGGTTTAGAGTCTCCTGGACCTTTAACTGAGGCACTAAATGATTGAGCAATGCCATCAAAATTTATATGTGTACCTGAACTTTCATAAAAGCTAGCTAACGGTAATATTACATCACAGTTTATTTGAGACGCTTCATCTTCAAAACTATTAAGTGAAACAACAAAGACATCATCTTTATTAAAAGTATCGGCAGCTAATTTTGGGTTAATAAAGTCATAGTTAAAATCAACGTCCATCAGTAAAAATGCTTTAGTATTTTCAGAAAGCATTGAGGTTGCATTTTTTCCTTTATTAGAAGGCTTAAATCCAACTTTTTCAGCAGATAATGAGTTTCCACTATGGCTTAAGTTGGCAATTTTTGCATTCGCAAGCGTTGCAATTTCAGAAATAATATTCATAATATCTGAAGAAGATATATTACTATTTACGTGCTCCCCTATAATAATCACTGGTCTTTCTGCAGTAATTAAGTCATCTGCAATTTTATTTTGACTATCATCAACTTTGATCTTAGATAAGTGCTTTGGAGCTGGAGTCTTAGTCTTGTCATGAAGAGATTTGAGGACAGACTGAAGCATTAATACAGTTTTTTGCGGAGAAGATAAAACTTCTAAATTAGTCCGATAGTTAAAGTCAAACTTTTTATTATTAATCGTATTAACTGAGGCGCCATTTAAAGTTGCCTTTCTAATACGATGATTGATCATTGGTTGCTCTAATCGAAGGTATGAATTAACAATTAAAGCATGATCTATTGATTCCATTTCAGATAAAGAAATATTTGAAAGCATCGAACTTCCAATCCTCAGGTCTGCCTTATCTAAACGATAATCAATATTTTCTGAGCCAAAACTACGAGCTAATTTTTGCATCAAATAATATTCTTCTAGTGTTGAGTTTTTTGAAGCTAATACGCCCAATTGATTTGGATTTTGCGCATTTTTTTTCAGGCCGCTAATCGCAAAATCAAGAGCAACTTCCCAACTGGCTTCCTGCCATTTGTTATTCTTTTTAATTTTAGGGTGTAATGCTCGGCTTTCATGATTTAGTCCTTCGTATGAAAAGCGATCACGATCAGAAATCCAAGTTTCATTTACTAATTCATTATCTCTTGCAACAACTCTTTTAACCTTACCTCTATATGTTTGGGTATAAATATTTGACCCTATCAAGTCATGCCTTGCAATCGTTTCCACGGCATTCATTTGCCAGGTTCTGGCTTCATACCTAAATGGCTTTGAAGTTAGAGCGCCAACTGGGCAAACATCAATCATATTTCCAGAAAGCTCTGATTGAATACCTTCAGTTAAAAATGGCTCGATTTTTACGCCTTCACCCCTTCCAGTTCCACCCATTTCAACTATACCTGCAACTTCTGCGCCAAAACGAACGCAACGAGTACAGTGAATACATCGAGTCATGTCAGTTTGAATTAATGCACCAATACCTTTGTCTGCAACTATTCGTTTTCCTAAGTTAAATTTTGAAACATCTGTCCCATACTCCATTGCCACATCTTGAAGTTCGCACTCACCACCTTGGTCACATATTGGACAATCAAGAGGATGATTAATTAGTAAGAATTCCATCACCGCTTTTTGTGCACTCTTAGCTTTATCATTTCTAGTATGAATTTTCATACCATTTGCAACAGGAGTAGAGCAAGCTGGCTGGGCTTTTGGAACACCCTCAACATCAACTAAACACATCCTGCAGTTTGCTGCAACTGATAGCTTTTTATGGTAGCAAAAACGAGGTACATCAATACCTTCTCTATCCGCAATAGAAATAATAGAGTCGCCTTGATTAGCGAAAACTAATTTGCCATCAATTTCAAATTCAATTTCAGACAATTGCCTCTTCCTCAATTAAATTGTGCTCACTTTCTACGATACTTCTACCATGCTTAATATAGTATTCAAACTCATGTCTAAAATGTCTTATAAAGCTCTCAACTGGGGTTGCCGCTGCGTCACCAAGGGCGCAAATAGTATTGCCACTTATTTTCTCACCAACTGAAACAAGCAAGTCTAAATCTTCATTTTTTCCATTACCATCTAAAATACGTTGCAATACTCTATAGAGCCAACCCGTACCTTCTCGACAAGGAGTGCACTGTCCACATGACTCATCATAATAAAAGTGAGCTAATCGTGTTAGGGTTTTAACCATGCATGTAGTGTCATCCATTATGATTACTGAGCCTGCACCAAGCATTGAGCCGGCATTTGCAATACTGTCATAATCCATTGTCATACTCATGGCACTATCAGCTGAAAGAAGAGGCACTGATGAGCCACCAGGTATTACAGCCTTTAGTTTTCTACCTTCTTTAAGGCCACCAGCTAATTCAAGCAACTTAGTAAATGGCGTACCCATTGGAACTTCAAAATTAGCAGGATTCTTTACATTACCTGTAACTGAGAAACATTTTGTACCACCCGAATTTTCAACTCCTAAATCAGCAAACCACTGCCCGCCTTGAGTCAAAATTTCTGGAACATTAGCAAATGTCTCAGTATTATTAATGGTTGTTGGCTTACCATATAATCCTACATTTGCTGGAAAAGGAGGCTTAAATCTTGGCTGACCTTTTTTGCCTTCAAGAGACTCTAATAATGCGGTTTCTTCTCCGCATATATAAGCTCCAGCACCTAAATGAGTATATAAATCAAAACTAACCGCACTCCCCTGAATACTCTTACCAAGTAACCCTGCATCATAAGCATCTTTTAAAGCTTCTTCAAAACGGTAATAGGGCTCCATGAATTCACCACGAATATAATTATAGCCAACAGTTGCATTCATTACGAAGCCTGCAATAGCCATCCCCTCAATTACAGAATGAGGATTGTATCTAAGAATATCTCGATCATGACAAGTGCCCGGCTCACCTTCATCAGAATTACAAACTACATATTTTTGTCCTTCTTGGTTGCGAGGCATAAAACTCCACTTCAAGCCAGTTGGAAAACCTGCTCCACCTCGCCCTCTTAATCCTGATGTTTTTAATTCAGCAAGAATATCCTCAGGAGTTAACTCTCCATTAAGAATTTTTCTCCAAACTTTATAACCACCTGTTGATTCATAGGTTGCAAAACTTGCTGGGTTTTTTTTATCTAAGTTTTTAAAGCAGACTTCATTCATTTTAAATTATCCAAAATATTATCTAATTTACTCGGCGTTAAATGTTCATGGTATTGATCGCCAATCTGGCACATTGGACCGCCAACACAGGCACCCAAACACTCAACTTTCTTAACACTTACCAGTCCATCCTTACTTACCTCACCAGTTTTTACCTTTAACTTTTCTTCAAGATATGAGATGAGCTCATCTGAGCCATTAAGCATGCAAGAAATATTGTGACAGAATCGAATAATATGCTTGCCAACTGGTTTATGGTTATAGTTCTCATAAAAAGTTGCAACCTCTTGGACGCTAATGGATGGCATTTGAAGGTGATCAGCAACCTCTTGCATTAATTCGCCCGTCAAGCTCCCATTATTTTCATTCTGAACAATTGTTAGTGCCTGCATTACGGCTGAACTTTGCCTTCCCTCTGGATATTTTGTCACCCAAAAATCAATTTCTTTTTTTGCTTGATCAGAAATCATCTGTCAACCTCCCCAAAAACAATATCTTGAGAACCAATAATGGTCACTACATCTGAAAGCATATGGCCCTTTGACATCTCGTCCATTGATGCAAGATGAGGAAATCCAGGCGCTCTAATTTTCACTCTGTACGGCTTATTGGCTCCATCTGAAACTAGATAAACTCCAAACTCACCTTTGGGCGCCTCAACTGCAGTGTAACTCTCACCTTCAGGAATACAAAACCCTTCAGTAAATAATTTAAAGTGATGAATCAATGACTCCATATCATCCTTCATAGCTTCACGGTTTGGAGGAGTAACTTTATGATCATCTGACATTACTGGTCCAGGGTTAGCTTTAAGCCATGAAACGCATTGATTTATAATTCTAGTTGATTGGCGCATCTCTTCCATTCGGACAAGGTATCGATCATAGCAATCACCAGTTAAGCCAACTGGAACATCAAATTCTAATTTTTCATAAACTGAATAGGGCTCATTTTTTCTAATATCCCACTCGACTCCAGAGCCTCTTAGCATTGCTCCAGTAAATCCAAGTTGTTTTGCACGCTCAGCAGATACAATAGCAATATTTACAAGCCTCTGCTTCCAAATCCTGTTATCAGTCAATAAATCAGAGTATTGCTTAATACTTTTTGGAAAATTAATCGCAAAATCTTCAATAAAGTCTAGTAACGAGCCTTGACGATTTCTATTAATCTCTTCAAGCTTTTTATCACTTCTTAACTTAGACTTTAGATATTGAGGCATCTTGTCTGGCAAGTCTCTATAGACTCCACCTGGTCTATAGTAAGTTGCGTGCATTCTTGAGCCACTTACTGCTTCATAACAATCAATTAGAGCCTCTCGCTCTCGAAAAGCATACAAGAAAACACTCATAGCGCCGACATCTAATGCGTGAGTTCCAATCCACATTAGGTGGTTCATGATTCGGGTAATTTCATCAAACATGACCCTTATATACTCAGCTCGCTCTGGAATTTTAAGGCCCAACATCTTTTCTATACCCATAACATAGGCATGCTCATTGCACATCATAGAGACGTAATCAAGGCGATCCATATATCCAATAGACTGGTTATAAGGTTTAGACTCTGCTAGTTTCTCGGTGCCTCTATGAAGAAGTCCAATATGAGGATCCGCACGTTCTACAACCTCACCATCAAGCTCAAGAATCAATCTAAGAACTCCATGAGCAGCAGGGTGCTGCGGTCCGAAATTAAGCGTGTAGTTTTTCATTTCAGACATAGTTATTTCCTTATGACTCTAGGGACATTTATATTTGGCTCAATGCTTACAGGCTCGTAAACTACCCTTCCTAGCTCTTCGTCATATCTCATCTCAACTTCACCAATCATTGGAAAATCTTTTCTTAGAGGGTGGCCAACAAAGCCGTAGTCTGTCAGTATTCTTCTCAGATCATTGTGGTTTTCAAACAAGATTCCAAACAAATCAAATGCTTCCCTTTCATACCAGTCCGCACAATTCCAAATTTTCGTTACAGATTTAATCATTAAGTTTTCTGAAGAGAGAACTGCTTTGACTCTTAACCTCTGATTGTCTGAGACTGAAAGGAGATGGTAAACAACTCCGAAACGTTGGTCCTTTTTATTTGAGGATTTTTGTGCTTGGCGGGCTCTTCCAAAACCTGAAGAGCTGGCATTTCCATTCCAATCTGACTCACCATAGGTCAAGTAGTCAATTCCGCAAAGGTCAATCAAAATATCAAAATTAAAATCATCCCGTAATTGTGTGCAAACCTCAATAACATCATCACTATTAATAACAAGCGTTAACTCATCGAAAGACTCGCTTAGATTTTTTTTGCCAAAAGCTTTAGCTAAATTTTTCTTAAATTCTTTCATAACTTAAGTGCGAGCAATCGTGTTAGTTCTTCGAATTTTATCTTGGAGCTGAAGAATGCCATAAAGAAGAGCTTCCGCTGTTGGTGGGCATCCAGGAACATAAACATCAACAGGCACAATGCGATCACAGCCTCTAACAACAGCATAAGAATAATGGTAATAGCCGCCACCATTTGCACAAGAACCCATTGAAAGAACATATTTTGGATCCGGCATTTGGTCATAAACTTTCCGCAATGCTGGCGCCATTTTATTTGTTAGGGTCCCAGCAACAATCATCAGGTCAGACTGGCGTGGAGTTGGACGAAAAACAATCCCAAAACGATCAAGATCATAACGAGCTGAACCCGCTTCCATCATTTCAACAGCACAACATGCAAGACCAAAAGTCATTGGCCATAGCGATCCAGTCCTTGCCCAGTTAATAACCTTATCAAGTGATGTAGTAACAAAGCCTTCCTTCATTAAACCTTCAATAGCCATATTTAATCCTCATTATTCCCACTCTAATGCGCCTTTCTTCCATTCAAAAATAAAACCAACTACGAGTAGAAGTAAGAAAATAGACATAGCCACAAATCCAAACCACCCAAGTTTTGCTTGGACTACTGCCCAGGGAATAAAAAATGCCACTTCTAAATCAAAAAGAACAAACAAAATAGCAACAAGATAGTAGCGGATATTAAAGTGCATCCGCGAGTCATCAAATGCAGGGAATCCACACTCAAACTGAGAATTTTTTTCCTCACCAGGATTGCTTGGACCGAGAAGATAACCAACCAACGTAAGTCCTACTCCAAAGGCTATTCCAAGGAATATAAATACAATAATTGGCAAATAATTTTCGAGCATTGTTTATCCTAAATTAAACAACGAGATATTATAACAAGATTATTGGAAAACAGCTAGTTATTAGCCTTCAAATAATTGCAAAAAAGACAACAAACTACAGCTGAGTTCCACCAACGGTTAGCATGTCAATTTTTAAACTGGGCTGCCCCACACCAACCGGAACACTTTGACCATCTTTTCCGCAAACACCAACCCCTGGATCAAGCTTTAAATCATCACCAACCATAGAAATTTGATGAAGAACCTCATCTCCAGCACCAATAAGGGTAGCTCCTTTTATAGGAGTTGTTATTTTTCCATTTTTTATTAAATAGGCTTCATTAGCTGAAAAAACAAATTTTCCAGAAGTAATGTCAACCTGTCCACCATCAAAATTCTTTGCATAAATTCCATTCTCAACCGAGGAAACCATGTCTTCAAAATGATCCTTTCCATTTAGCATATAGGTATTAGTCATTCTTGGCATTGGAATATGAGCATAAGATTCTCGCCTCCCATTGCCAGTACTAGGCTTATTCATTAGTCGACCATTCATCTTGTCCATCATATAGCCCTTTAATATTCCATTCTCTATCAATGTTGTTTCTTGAGTTGGCGTTCCTTCATCGTCAATTGTGAGACTACCACGACGATTAGCAATTGTTCCATTGTCCACAATAGTACATTTTTCACTTGCAATTTTTTCACCAATTTTCCCACTAAAAACAGAGCTCCCCTTTCGATTAAAATCTCCTTCTAGGCCATGCCCAATAGCTTCATGCAATAAGACACCAGGCCATCCAGAACCTAAAATAACAGGCATTTTCCCAGCTGGTGCATCTTTAGATTCAAGCGCAACAAAGGCCAATCGAAGAGCTTCTTTAGTATAAGTTTCAGCAAGCGAATTACTTGCAAAGTAGTCATAATTATAACGACCACCCCCGCCACTTGAAGCTTGCTCTATCCGTCCATTATGCTCCACAATAACCGTTACGCTTACTCTAACCATTGGCCTATAGTCTATTTGATATACGCCGTCTGTTGAAGCAATTAATACCTCTGTATAGGCTCCAGATAGAGAGGCACTAACCTGGACAACCCTTGGTTCTTTTCTTGCAATCGAATTAATTTCCCTCAGTAGATCAACTTTTTCCTTTGAAGTTAAACTATCAAGTGGACTTAAAGCAGCATACTTAGCAGGATAATTAATAGTCTTTAAAATCTCAGGATTTTTGCTAGAGCTTCTATTAGATATACCTTTTGCAAAATCTACAGCTCCTTGAATAGCTTTAATATTTAGGTCATCAGAATAAGAAAAGCCAGTTTTATCGCCTGAAACACATCTTGCACCAACGCCATGACTAATATTATAGGACCCATCTTTTACTATCCCTTCATCGAGGACCCATGACTCTGCAACCGAGTGTTGAAAGTATAAATCAGAATATTCTGAGCCAGTTTTAGATAATGAACTAAGTAAGTTATATACTTCACTCTCATTAATATTGTGATCACTAAGTAATTGATTAATCATAAAACTTTAACTCCATCTAGTTTTTCAATAATTGGTTCAGACCATGGGCCAGAAATCATAAATGTTATTTCAACAGCATTATCTAGTAATCCACCAATAACCTTACCGCCAAAAAGCATTTTATCTGCAGCCCATACTCCCAATCCAGCCAGTCCACCTCCAGCTAAATAGGTGGCAAGTGGAATTGTATCAGCGATTGAAGGCTGCACATTTGCTGCTAAATTATAGTCTCTTTTAATTAGGTCAACAGAGCCAGTAAGCTCAATATCACTCTCTTCACTTTCAACTAGAAAATAATCTACCTTAGCGACTCCATCATTAAATAATAACTTAGCATTTATTTGGTCATATACATAGCCCTGTTCTCTCAATTCACCTCTTGAAAGCCTTAACCTATTTGCAATAGACTCAAGATTGATAAAAGAAAGGAGCTTGATAAGATTTGGATCTTGATTAGTAAAAACTCCTTTTTCGACATCTGCTTTCATAAAGCCACTAACACTTTTCGTAGAAACCTGCCATGGCTCACAGTCACAATATAACCTCAAATCGACATTAAAACCTCCTCCAATAACGGGCTCATCAACGCCAAATTTAGTTAAAAAGTTTGATAAGTTATCATTTGATGCTTTTGCTCTAAGTAAAGTCTTTCCATTAAGCCAATTCCCATTAAAAACTAAGTCTTCATTACTAAGGCCAATATTTTCAAATATTAGATTTTTAATTTCCATTACATTTCCATTATTTATTAGATCTACTTCAAAATTAGGGATAGTTTTGCCATTAAACTTGGCGTTCTTTGAGGATAAATGAAAACTAGGAAAAATATTTGGCGTTAACTTCCATGAATCTACATTCTCAAAACTCTCGATATTTAAGCTTTTTAAGTTAACAAAATAATTACCATTTTCATCAATTTTTAAGCTGGCATCACTTTGTAAATTATCTGACTCAATTATGCTCATCCATTGATTAGCTTTATTCTTAGTAACATATACATCAGTGACACTAGCCAAGTGACTTAACTTAACTCTAAAGTTATTATCTTGGTCATTTATCCACTCTTTAGGGTTGAGGGCTATTTGAAAAAGTTCACCACCAATAAGGCCTTTACCTCTTGTTCTAATTAATCCATCATTAAAAGAAAATTGCGAACTAAATTCATCAACTTTTAATTTTCCTGTAAGAAGGGATAATGAATTTTCAGATGCGAACATATCAAAAGCAATTTTAGTTTTTTGACCACTAGTTTTTTGAAGTGGTACTTCTAAATTAACATTACCCCACAACTTTCCATTAAGCTCAAACTCATCAAAGTAACTTTTAATTTTTACAGGAACTGAAGACTGGGTTATAAATTTAGCAATCTTCTTGCTTTTTGAATTAAATCTTCCATTTATTGACAATACTGCATCAGGCTGATTAAAATCTCTTGAAGTGATACTCAAGTAACTTAAATCAATGCCATCTATACTTGCTTTATTTCCAACTATCTTTAAATAATCATTTGAAAAAGTAACTTTTGCATCCAACTCTTCAATAGAAGGCCAATTCGAACTAATATTTACTTTTGCTTTATCAAGGGTTGCAGAAAATTTTGTATTTGGCAACTCAAGATCACCCGACATATTAAAACGAGTTGTCAGCTTAATATCAGTCAAAACACCTTCAGTCAAAACATCATTCATCCATCGAGCACCCTCAGTATTAGCAAGAATATCGGGTATATTTTGATTAATTTTTGAAACTTCAATCTGATCAATATAACTCTCAAACTCGAGATACACTTTGTCTTGCTGAGTAAAAATTTTAAGCTGAGCCGAAAGACTAAAATCCTCATTTTTTAGTGAAAAAGGAATGACTGCAATTCTATCCTCTCTTGCTTTTGAAACATCAATAGTGCTACTTATATTTACTATTCTTCCAAGTTTAGGAACTTGAGGGCTACTAAAAATAGACTGGTCTCTCATTGATAAACTTATTTTTTGTTTGTTTCTAGTTATTTCGATAGGCGCAAGCTCAACTGACTGATCTCCAATTAACTTAGTACTATTAATAGAAAGCGATTTAAGCGCCAAAAGTCCAGACAATCCAAAACTAGATAAAACTGAGTCTGTGTTTATAATCGAAACATACTCATCAATCGAAGAGGTGTCGATTAATAATTCATTCACATCAATATGGCCAGGTATTTCAATTCCTCTGTATAGAGCAATTAAATTAGCGTCCCATCTCAGAACATCTATTGAGGCAATAGGTTCTAAGCCTTTCGCGCTAATTTCAACATTTCTAACTGCCAAAACAAGCTCATTATCTTGAAATTCTAAAGAAATTTTATCGATACCAACGCTCAACCCACTGACTTGAGAGAGGCGATCTTCAATTGATCCTTTAATCGTCTGAGGGAACAATATAAAAAAAGCAACAACAACTAATAAAGCAAAAGCAATAAATGCAGCTAACCATGTGCTAATCTTTAAAACATTGAAGCTTCGTAATAGAGTTTTTTTAAGCATATTTTTATTGCATTAAACTGCAAGTTATTATAACCAAATGTATAATATTCCGGAATTTAATATAATCTAAGGAAAGGCGCAATGAGTCAGGGTTCTAAAGGTTCTACAAAACTAATGATTATCGTTTGGGTTCTTGCTATGCTTTTTATTGGCTACAAAGCTCTAAACTCATCAAGTGAAGAGGCATCTAATAGTGATGTTATGATTGATAGCGCCTTACTTGAAAGAATAAAACCTATAGGCGAAGTTCGGATTGATAGTAGCATTGTTGTTGCCTCATCTGAAAGCTCAGAAAAAGCTGAGCGCTCTGGAGAAGAAATATATAGTGCTAACTGCCAAGGTTGTCATAACTCTGGAGTAATGGGTTCACCTAAGTATGCCTCTTTGGAAGACTGGGCTCCAAGAATTGATTTAGGTCTTGAAAAACTTACTTTATCTGCTATTGCAGGAAAGGGTGGCATGCCTGCAAGAGGAACTTGTATGGATTGCTCAGATAACGAAATCAAACTAACAGTTCAGTATATGCTTGAAAGCCTAAAGTAAAGAGCTATGATTGAAACTTATGAGTTTAGAGCCTGAAAGACGCCTAAACTCCTATTTTTTTCAACATCAGTCCATGGTAAAACCCTTCCATTCATTACAACATAAACACCGCATTCTAGTAACTGAAGAGACCCTAAGGCACACCCAAAATTAAACAAAGCATCTGAATTATTCACTGCATAAGGCACCATCGATCCAAATAAAATAATTGTTTTGTCAATTGAGGCCTCACCTAAAAGTTTTGCTGTATCACACATGGTATCGGTTCCATGAGTAATTAAAACAAATTTCTCCTCACAACTAATACACCTATCTATTATTAAATCTCGATCTGCATCAACCATATCTAAACTATCAATGAGAAGAACCTGCTCAAGAGTCAAGTCCACTTCAATTCTTGATCTAGAAATCATTTCTGGAAAGTGTGTTTTATCAAACTCAAGCTCACCATTTGACTGGTTATAAACCTTATCAATCGTTCCGCCCGTAATAAGTAGTCTTACTTTCATATCATTATCATCCCAAAAAAATGCATTAACAATTAACTTCTTGGTCCAAAAATATCAGTTCCAACTCGGACTAAGGTTGCACCATTTTTTATCGCAAGCTCTAAATCTGAGGACATGCCCATCGAAAGTGAGTCAAGAAAAGGGTATTTTGATATTAAATTTGCCATCTCTTTAAAACTCATAGCTGAGTTTTTTGGACTTGGAATACACATAAAGCCCCTCAAAGATATATTAGGCAAGTCACTCACGTCTGAAATAATTTCATTTACATCTTTAAGAAGCAAGCCAGACTTAGTCTGCTCTTCGTCAATATTTATCTGAATAAGAATATTGAGCTTTCCTAGGCTAGGGTCTCTTTGATCACTGAGTCTTTTTGCAATTTTAAGCCTATCAATGCTATGGACCCAATCAAAGTTTTCTGCTATTGAGGCTGTTTTATTTGATTGGATTGGACCAATAAAATGCCAAATTAGTTTACTTTCTTTAAAAAAAGAAATTTTATCGAGGGATTCTTGTAAATAGTTTTCTCCAAAATGAACTTGACCAGCATTTACAGCCTCTTTGATTTCAGCAATAGATCGAGTTTTACTAACTGCAATTAACTGCACTTCGTGATTACATTCAATTGAATTTATACGTGAAGTTACCCACTTTAAATTATCAGCAATCATTAAAAAACTGTCTGCGCTTCAAAAACTGGGCCATCAACACAAACTCTTTTCATTGCTGGGCCATTCTCAGTTTGAACCTCAACAACGCATCCAGCACAGCCACCAACAGCACAAGCCATATATTCTTCGAGTGAGACCTGGCAAGGCAAGTTGAAGTCTTTAGCTAATTTAGAGACAGCTTCAAGCATAGGGTGAGGCCCGCAAGAAAAAATTTCAACATTTAACAAATCATCTTTGGATAAACTATCTAAATATTCTTTTGCTAAACCAGTCACATAACCCTCATATACCCCTTCAAAGTTTTGTAGACTTGTTAGTCCAGCCTGTATGCCCCACTCTTCCAGTAAAGGCATAGTATGAATTTTTGAAGAATAAAACCCGCCTAGGTTACTTACGACAGTGTCAAAAGGAAATGGCACTTCAGAGCCTAAGATAACGTATGGATTAAAGTAATCATTATCTTTTATATTTTGAGCAATTGCTATAATTGGAGGCATTCCAACGCCACCACCTATCAAAAGTGGAATTTTTTTATCAGTCATTTTAAACCCTTTACCAATGGGCCCAATAACCGACAACACGTCTCCAATTTTACGATCTGCCAACTGCCTAGTTCCCTCTCCAACAATTTTATAAAGAAGATCAAAGGTTCCATTTTCCTTATCAACTGACATAACGGAAATAGGCCTTCTCATAGCAAGCATTCCTGAAACAGAAAGATGAACGAATTGACCAGGTTGAGTATTTTCTGCAATCTCTTTTGAAGCTAGAGTGATAATATATTGCTCTGCTTCATATTTATAGTGAGCTAATATCTGACAATCATTAACACTAATTGTATCTCGATTACTTTTAACCATTTTTTGTAACTAACGTTCCAACACCAGAGTCAGTGAAGACCTCCAAAAGAACTGCATGAGAAACTCTGCCATCAATAATATGACTCGCTTCCACGCCATTTTCAACTGCTGATAAAGCGCACCCAATCTTGGGAAGCATACCGCCATGAATTGTTCCATCATCAATCAGTTTTTTGACCGTCTTCGAGCTCATTCCAGTCATAAGTTTTCCATCATCATCCAGCAAACCAACAGTATTAGTAAGAAGAATAAGCTTTTCAGCATTTAATGACTCTGCAATTGCGCCTGCAACTAGATCTGCATTTATATTGTATGAATAGCCATCTTTACCAACACCAATTGGCGCAATGACAGGAATAAAATCACCTTGTAATAACAAGTTAATTACTGAAACGTCTATTTGATCAACTTGTCCTACGTGGCCTAAGTCAATAATTTCTGAAGTAGGTTCAACCTTAGTCTTCAGTTTCTTTGCTGTAATAAGCCGCCCGTCTTTGCCAGTAAGCCCAATAGAATTTCCACCATGCTGATGAATAAGATTAACAATTTCTTTATTAACTAGGCCGCCAAGAACCATTTCAACAACATCCATAGTCTCGCTATCAGTTACTCTCATACCATCTATAAATTTACTATTTTTACCTAGTTTTTCAAGTGTTTTACCTATTTGAGGGCCGCCGCCATGAACCACAATAGGATTCATACCGACAGATTTCATAAGGACTATATCGCGCGCAAAACTTGATTTTAAGTCCTCATCAACCATAGCATTTCCACCATATTTAATGACAATTGTCTTGCCTTTAAACTTTTGGATATAAGGTAAAGACTCTGTTAGAACGTCAGCAATTGTATGAGATTTCATATTGTTATAAGTTTATAAAAACTAGAAAGTATTTTAACAGCCATAAACCCTATTGTCAGGCTTTACCTAATTTTTTTAATAGAATTAATTAAAAGGCATTTTATAAAAAAATTTCTTGCAGCTCGTTAAGAAAATTAAAACCTTTCGATGTGGGCTTTATCCAATTATTCTTATTTTCTAATAAACCAAGATTTTCTGCTCTTCCTAGCTCTGAACTCAAAGATTTGATTAATGACCCCGTTCTTGATTCAAATAATGAAGAGCTAAAACCATCTTTTAATCTAAGACTATTAAGCATAAATTCAAAAGCTATATTATCCACTTCTTTTTTAGTTGAAATATCTACTCCAGCTTGCATTTTAGATAAGTAGTCCTTTGGTGATTTAGGCTTAAGTGTTCTAAATATTTGTTGAGACTCAACATCTGTTATCTTTCCATGTGCTCCAGCGCCAATGCCAATGTAATCTCCAAATTTCCAATAATTTATATTATGTTCTGATGGCCTCTCACTATAAGCTGATACTTCATATTGTCTGAACCCATTCTGATTTAATAGGGCAGCACCTTGCTCACCCATATCCCATATCTTTTCATCAATTGGAAGTTTTGGTGGGTATTTTGCAAACAATGTATTTGGCTCAAGGGTTAGCTGATAAAAAGAAATATGACTCGGCTTTAATTCAATTGCTTGCATCACATCTTCAAGACACATATCAATAGTTTGATCTTTTAGGCCATACATTAGATCAATATTCAAATTATCAAAGCCTACTTTTTTAGCTTCAGAAATTGCCCTCAAGGCATTACCTCCACTATGAATTCTTCCTAAAAATTTAAGCTGATTGTCCTTGAATGATTGCACTCCAACTGAAAGGCGATTAATGCCTACCTTTCGAAATTCAGAAAATTTTTCTACTTCAAATGTTCCTGGGTTCGCCTCAAGTGTGATTTCAATGTTTTTTGATATTGATAGCCTTTCATTTAAACCATAAAACAACTCATAAGCATCCTCTATGCTCATCAAACTTGGTGTTCCACCACCAATAAAAATTGAATGGATTTTGCGGTTTTGAATAAACTTTAAATCATCATCTAAGTCTTTAAGTAAAGCCTTAATATAGCCATTATGAATTGACCCCTCATGCGAGTTAAAATCACAGTATGGGCATTTCTTTAAGCACCATGGATAGTGGATATAGAGAGCGAGTGGTGGCAGTTCCAGAAAATTATTCAAAAGATAATAGTTGCTTTAAGAGTTCACTTAAAGCCTGTCCTCGATGTGATATCTCATTTTTTACATGGGGCTGAAGCTGAGCTGAGCTACAATCATGATCTGGCAAATAAAAAATAGGGTCATAGCCAAAACCATTAACGCCTATTGGTTCTCTCAACAACTCTCCTTCCCATTGCTTTTCAATAATGATTGGGCTTGGATCATTAGCACTATGAATAAAGACCATCGCACAACAAAAATGAGCTTTGCGATTACTATACTGATCCATATTTAAAATAAGCTTTTCAATATTATCTTTGTCCGTTGCATCCACTCCAGCATACCTCGCAGAATAAATACCTGGATCACCATTAAGAGCCTCGACTTGAAGACCAGAATCATCTGCTAGGGCTGGTAATTTCGAGTGGAGAGATGCATTTCTAGCTTTAATTAATGCATTTTCAATAAATGTAGTACCAGTTTCAGGAACTTCTTTGACTTGCATATCATTCTGAGAAATTACGTTATAGTGGCCCTTAAGCATGTCATTAAGTTCTCTAACTTTGCCTTCATTGCCTGTTGCAAGGATTATTTTTTTCATAGTGTATAATAATTTTGAACAAAAAAATTAAGAGAAAATGACCCAAGACGAATTAAAAAATGAGGTTGCAAAAGCAGCACTTAAGTATGTTATTCCAGGGACTATTATAGGCGTTGGAACAGGCTCAACAGCAAATTTTTTCATTGATCAACTTGCTACAATTAAAGATTCAGTTCAAGGAACTGTAGCGAGCTCAATTGATACTGAAAATCGGCTTAGGGGCCACGGAATAAACGTGGTTAATTTGAATGAAATTAAAGAAATTTCAGTGTATGTTGATGGTGCTGATGAATCAGATCATCAGCTCAATTTATTAAAGGGTGGAGGTGGAGCACTGACACGTGAAAAGATAGTTGCTGCAGTTTCTAACCAATTTATTTGTATAGCTGATGAATCTAAACTTGTTGATGTGCTGGGTAAATTTCCTTTGCCAATTGAAGTGATTCCTATGGCTGCAAACTATGTAAAACGTGAAATTATTAAATCTATTGGAGGCAATCCAATCTTAAGAGAAGAGCTAACAACAGATAATGGTAACTTAATACTTGACATACATGATCTAACTATAGATGATCCTAAAACTCTTGAAAATAGATTAAATAATATTGTTGGGGTTGTTACTAATGGACTATTTGCAAATCGAGGTGCCGATATTCTTCTTTTGGGGTCTGAGAGTGGCGTAAAAACAATAGTTTCAGATTGACTTATTTACCGTCCTTTAAACAATTGAATAATTCTGTTATGATTAAAGTAATTAAATTAGATTTTGTTTTAGCTTTATATTAATGAACAACTTTACACCTTTTAGCGCTCTTTTAGGAGGCGTAATCATTGGACTCTCTGTAGTTTTTTATTTCTATATGACAGGCCGGCTGGCAGGAATTAGTGGAATTTTTGAAAATGCCATAACTAAAGCCTCTCAAAGGCTTTCAAATCTTGCATTTTTACTTGGATTAGTAATTGGGCCTTTAATTTACTTCAATTTTATTGCCTCCAGTGCTCCTGTAGCATTCAACATAACCCACTCTTATCTTTTAATTATTCCAGGTGGTTTTTTAGTTGGTTTTGGAACAAGACTTGGAGGGGGCTGTACTTCTGGGCATGGGATTTGTGGAATTGGAAGGCTATCAACAAGCTCTATAATCGCTACTGGCATTTTTGTAGCAATTGGAATGCTTACTGTTGCTGTTCTTCAGCAGTTTGGGATTTACTTATGAACGATAAAATTATCTCTTTAATTTGCGGGATTATATTTGGTATTGGTTTAGTTATTTCAGGAATGACAAATCCCGAAAAAGTCATAGGTTTTTTAAGTATTACCCACAACTGGGATGCCTCTTTAATATTTGTTATGGGTGGGGCTATTATTACTGCAGGCCCATTCTTTTACTTCTTAAAAAATAAAGAACTTTCAGCCCTAGGTGATAAAATTAATTTGCCTATTAAACAAAATATAGATAAAAAACTAATTATAGGTTCATCACTATTTGGAATTGGTTGGGGGCTTGTTGGTCTTTGTCCTGGACCCGCAATCTCAGCATTAGCAACCTTTGATCCAATTACCCTAGTCTTCCTAATTTCAATGGCTGCAGGTGTTTTAGTTAAAAAAAATACGATAAAATAGAGTTAATTAGCAACTAAAATACTCTTAATTAATCCTTAAGGTACATTATGGCAGATCAAACTCTAGATATGTGCGGCTATGCATGTCCAATGCCTATTTTAAAAACTAAGCAGGCATTAGCCAAAATGAACACGGATGAGGTAATTGAAGTAACGTGCACAGACCAAGGTTCAAAAAAAGACTTTGAAGCCTTCTGCAACCAACTTGGTCATAAGTTATTGTCACAAAAAAATGATGGAAATAAAATCATCTTTAATATTCAAAAAAATTAATTTACCAAACAAAAATGCCTAACTCAAAAGAAATGACTGTTATTGCCTCTAAAGGCACTCTTGACTGGGCATATCCGCCCTTTATACTAGCTTCAACAGGTATTGCGATGGGCAAAGAAGTGACAGTTTTTTGCACTTTTTATGGCTTAAACCTTCTCCTTAAGGATTTGTCACATCTTCGTATATCACCTCAAGGAAATCCAGATATGCCAATGAAAATGCCATTTGGCCCAAAGTGGTTTCAAGCTATAGATTTTAGCCAAAAAATTCCAAATATTTTTTGGAACATCCCTGGTATGGAACTTTTTGCAACTCGAATGATGCTAAAAACCTTTAAAAATAATGGTATGGCTTCAATTGAGGAGCTGAGATCTATTTGTGTTGAAATGGGTGTTAAATTTATTGCCTGCGAAATGACAATGGGTATGTTTGGATTTTCAAGAGATGACTTTATTGAAGGAATAGAATTTGCTGGAGCCGCAACTTATCTTGATGTTGCCGATAAATCTAGCCAAGATTTGTTTATCTAGACTAACGCCAGTCTAGATTCAACCAGCCCCTTTTCTTAGCCTCTAAGGTTAAAATTTTGTCAGCATTTATTGTAACTGGGTGATCAACTAACTCCAAGAGTGGAAGATCATTATGCGAGTCTGAATAAAAAGAAGAACCTTCTAATGTTTCATTATTTTTAGCCATCCATGGCATTAAATTATCTATTTTTCCTGACTGAAAGCATGGAGTCCCAGAAATCTTTCCAGTGTAACGCCCTAACTTTATTTCAGGCTCAGTTGCCAGTAAATGGTCGATCCCATACCTCTTGACAATTGGAGAAGTAACAAAGGTATTTGAGGCTGTTATGACGAGAACTGTGTCTCCATTTTTTTTATGATTATCTATACAATTTTGAGCCTTATCTAAAATAATTGGTTCAATTTTTGCAGTCATAAATTTATGATGGAGCTCACCTAACTCCTTTATGGAGTGTCGCGCTAGTATCTCAAAACTAAACTCTGCCCATGCATATATATCTAATAAGCCTAATTCGTATTGTTGATAAAAATAATCATTCTTTTTTTGAAATGATTGGCGATCAGTAATGATACCTTCATCGCATAAAAACTCGCCCCATAAGTGGTCACTGTCACCGCCGATCAGAGTATTATCAAGATCAAAAATTGCTAAAGACATACTTCTGTTTCCACAATATCAATAATTTCTTCAATTGAGTCAACCACTCTTATTAATTCAAAATTTTCTTTACTTACATAGGATTTTTCGACTGACTGCTCAATCCACAAAAGTAATGATGCCCAAAATTTTGAATCGTACAAAATTATTGGAACTTTTTTCATTTTGTTAGTTTGCATTAGAGTCAAAACCTCCATTAACTCATCTGCAGTTCCATAACCTCCAGGAAAGTACACACAAGCACTAGAGTATTTGACAAGCATAACCTTTCGAGAAAAGAAGTAGTCAAATGTAATATTCTCATCAAGATAAGGATTACTAGATTGCTCTTGTGGTAGTTCAATATTCAGACCTATACTTTTTGATTTCCCCTCATACGCCCCCTTATTTGCAGCACTCATGATGCCAGGACCGCCACCAGTAAATACGTTATAGCCACTATTAGATAAACTTTTTCCTAGCTCATAAGCATCATTATACAAAGGGTCTGTCGGCTTAATTCTAGCGGAGCCAAAAACAGTAACATTATTTTTAAATATCTGAAGTCGCTGTTTTGCAGCCAATAATTCAGCGCCAACCGTTACTAAGCTCATATTAAAGAAAATGCAGTTGCAGCTGCATTGATAGTTTTATCAAGGTCATCATCTGTGTGAGCATTTGATAGAAAGCCCGCTTCATATGCAGATGGCGCTAGATAGATCCCTTGCTTCAGCATCGCATTATAAAATTTCTTAAATAGTTCTATATTACAGCTTGATGCTTGAGAAAAGTTACTAACCTTTTTTTCAGAACTGAAAAATAAACCAAACATTCCTCCAACACTATTACTTGTCATCGGAATATTTTGTGCTTTAGCTTCAGAAACTATTCCATTAACTAAATACTGAGAGCGCTTACCAAGGTTTTCATAAAAAGATTTATCAGATTCCAAAGCGCTCAACATGGCAAGTCCAGAAGCCATTGAAAGAGGATTTCCAGAGAGTGTTCCAGCTTGATAAATAGGTCCAAGAGGGGCAATTTGATTCATAATTTCTTTCTTCCCTCCAAACGCAGCACAAGGAAGGCCACCTCCAATCACTTTTCCTAAGGCAGTAAGATCAGGTTTAACATTATAAAACTCTTGAGCACCACCTAAAGCCACCCGGAAACCTGTCATCACCTCATCAAAAATAAGCACAGCACCATATTCATCACAAATCTTACGTAGACCTTGTAAAAATCCTTCTTTTGGAGGAATACAGTTCATATTTCCTGCAACTGGCTCAACAATAATGCATCCAATTTCTTCGCCCATCTCAGAAAATAATTCCTCCACAACCTCTAAATTATTATATTCAAGTGTCAGAGTATGTTTCGCCAGGTCTTTTGGCACTCCAGGCGAAGTTGGCACACCTAAAGTTAATGCACCTGAACCTGCTTTTACCAATAAAGAGTCAGAATGACCATGATAACAACCCTCAAATTTTAAAATTTTATCTCGCCCTGTATACCCTCTAGCCAAGCGAATTGCGCTCATAGTTGCTTCAGTACCTGAACTCACCATCCGAACTAAATCAATTGAAGGAACAAGCTTACAAACTTTCTTTGCAAGAGATGTTTCAATTTCAGTAGGCGCCCCAAAACCCAATCCTTTCTCTAAAACAGCTTTTACTGAATCTATAATTACAGGATTAGCATGCCCTAAAATCATTGGCCCCCAAGAGCCTACATAATCAATATAAGAATTGCCATCTACATCATAAAGATAAGCACCTTCTCCACGCTCAAAAAATATTGGAGTTCCACCGACACCATTAAAGGCACGAACAGGCGAATTCACGCCTCCAGGCATATAGTCTTGAGCCTCTTTAAATAATGCTGATGATCGATTCATTAGTTTTCCTGAATATTAGTAATAGTTGGGTATTTTTTTAAATGAGAAATATGTGACCAGACAATTAATACATTATCCAATAATAACTTCATATTGACAGTAGTTTGTGACATAGAAATCGCAGAATTAATATCATCTTGCAGATTAAATAAATAATTACTAGATGCTCTCTCAACAACCCTATTTAGCTCTAGATTAGCCCCTTCATGATTTAAGATTTTTATTTTTATCCCTTCATTAATTAGCTGTTGTAAACATTTCAAAACCCCAATTTCATTTCCGTCAAATATTGCAGTATCGTATATCTTAGTTGGGCTTATTGCAATCTCCAATAGTGAATTCTGCCAGTTTTGATAGTGAAAAAAGTAGTCCCCCTTTAAATCCTCTAGGGCCTTATAAGGTATTCCATGGGAGCCTTCTAATAGCTGCAAAGCATCAAAATCATCTCTTGAATCTTTGTCAATATTTTTTGAGAGCCAATCTGCGCTTTCTTGCTCATATGTGGGATTGATATGGATAGTCTGGCATCTAGATAAAACAGTTTGCGGAAGTGAGCGAGCATTGTGTGCTAATAAAATAATAAGAGTATTTTTTCTAGGCTCTTCTAGAGTCTTTAAAAGACCATTTGCAGCATTTACATTCATTTGGTCCGCGTAAAAAATAATGCCAATTTGCAGTGAGTCAGCTGTTTTTCCAAGTGATTCACAAAAAGCACGAATCTGATCTACACGAATATCCTTAGACATAGAGCCTGAGTCATTTAGTTCAGCTCGGCAATAAATTAAGTTTGGATAATGCGATCGTCGTATTAATACACTATGCTCTAAATTAGCATTTGGCTCATCTTTTGTTAAAGATAAACAGACTGCACAGCTCCCACAGGATGAATCTTTGCATAGGAGTTTTTGAATTAGGGTTTGGGCAAATTCGAATTTACCTATCTTTTGAACTCCAGTAATAAGAAGCGCATGCGGCAAATGATTCTGATCAATCATTTTATTTATCTTTTTATGAGCACTACTATGCCAAGGCAAATTCATAATACGTCTAAAAATAATTTTATGTTGTTATGAATTTCACTTATTGAGCCGCTTGCATCAATTAATTTTATTCTCTCTGGATAGGATTTAGATCTATCAATAAAAACTGAGCGCACCCGTTCAAAAAAGGCTCTTTCCTCCAACTCAATCCTATCTTTGGCTGCTCTTGCTTCTACTCTTTGCATTCCAACATCAACACTCACATCAAGAAACAACGTTAAATTTGGTTGAAATTCACCTAATACCCAGCTTTCAAGCTTAGAAATACGATTTAAGTCAAGCATTCTACCTCCGCCTTGATAAGCAAATGAAGCATCAGTGAATCGATCACTAACAACCCAAGAGCCCTTATTTAGAGCAGGGATAATTTTATTCTGTATTAACTCATTACGGGAGCTAAACATTAGCAATAACTCTGTATCACTATGCATTTCTTTATTATCAACATCAAGCAATAGTGAACGAATTTTTTCACCTAGATCAGTACCACCTGGCTCACGAGTTCTTACAACATCTATACTTTTTCGCTGCAAATAACTACAAATAAGATCAATTTGAGTACTTTTACCAGAACCTTCAACACCATCAATTGTAATAAATTTTCCTTTATTCATAACTTTCAATTTTAGACTAGTTATTATTTAAATATTTCTTGATATTTTCTTTATGTTTCTCATAGTTTGGTGCAAAAGCATGGCTACCATCTTTTTTTGAAACAAAATATAAGTCAGTATTGCTTGAAGGATTAAGGGCGGCGAACAGAGACTGATAACCTACAGAAGAAATTGCTCCTGGTGGTAGCCCTTTATTGCGGTAGGTATTATATAAACTGTTTATCCTTAAATCACTCTTCTTAAGTGGAGGGGAGTAAGCATCTCCTAAAGCATAAATAACAGTTGGGTCAGTTTGAAGCCGCATCCCTTCATTAAGTCTACGTATAAATACACCTGAAATTAATGATTTTTCTTCATCTAGTGCTGTTTCATTTTCTATTAGAGAGGCTAGGATAATAGCTTCATACGGTGACTTAAGTGGCAAACCTTTATCTCTTTGATCCCACAATACCATTAAATTTTTCATCAATTCTTGATGAGCCCTTTTCAATACATTCTCAAGGCTCTCTCCATAATTAAAACTATATGTTTCAGGAAAAAACCATCCATCATATGGCTCATTAATACCAATTGATGTCATTACCTCTTTAAGAGAGCCACTAGGCTTAATAGAAGGATCATTACTTAATTGATTGAAATAAAATTTAATAGTCTTACCTTCTATCAAGGTCACCTTTGTCGAAAGAACAGATCCTGTTGAAATTTTATCTATAAAAGTCCATACACTTGTGCCTGGCAATATCTCATAATAACCTGACTTTAATTTCTTATTAGCATTAAGAAACTTACTGAATGATGTAAAAAATAACTCAGACTTTATGAGTCCCTTATTACTCAGTTCTTTGGCAATAGAGCCCATTGAAGATCCTTTTTTAACCTCAAATATATGGCTTTCAGTAACCATCATATCTTTCGAAGAAAGGGACCAGATTGCAAATAATAGCAAAACAAGTAAAGCTGCTAATTTTGAAAACTTTTTATTCTTATCGCTTATGGACATGTCCACGAACTAATTTCTTTTGTTTTAGATAAAAATGCTTTTTGAATCTTTTCTGTTAGTGGATTTTTGCCAAACTTATAACTCTCAATTGAATGGACAGGCTGAATACCTATCACGCTATTTGAAATAAATACCTCGTCGGCCTTTTGGGCTTGATTAATAGAAATATTACTTTCTAAAGCTTCAATTTTAAGTGACATTGCAAGCTCAAGAATAAGCGATCTTCTGCTACCCACAACACCGCAGCAATCTAGTTTAGGTGTTAATAACTTATTTCCAAATATATAGTAGATATTGCCTTGTGTTACCGAGATGATATTTTCTTTTTCATCCAGCATAATTGCCTCATTACTTGACAAGTTAGACCTTGCTAAAATCTGTTCAAGCCTATTGCAATGCTTTATGCCAGCTAATTGTGGATTTGAATGATAACCACTTATTGCATATTCAAGAGAAAATTCTTTATTAAATAAAGGTTGATACATTTCAGAGACAATAACAACTCTTACAGGCTCAATGTCATCTCTATAGCCATACCCTCTGAGAGAATCACCACGTGACAAGATCAACTTAACAATGCAATTTTTCTTCGAAGATAACTCAAATGCCTTCTTTATATCGCTCAGCAATATAACTTCATCTATCTTATTAATGTTAAGTTTTACGCAACCTATTTCTAAGCGAGAATAATGACGTGGCCAAAATAAAATTTGATTATCCCTAGCAACACAAGTTTCAAATAAACCGTCGCCATACTGCATATTTCGGTTAAAAATAGAAATCTTGTCCTGCTCTTCACCATTAATCAATACAACTGGATTCATATCATGATTTTGTCTTTGTGTAAGAATAAATTATAGCGAAAGAAAAGTAAACCTTATAGCTACCTTAATTGAGAGAATGCGAGTCAACCAAACAAAGCTCTATAAAGAAAAGAATCAAGAATAGCCTTGTTTATGAGTAAGAGCAGCAGTAATCTACTACAGATTTTACTTCCAGCTTAAAAGAGCTGTTTGCAGGAACCTCAAACGATTCCCCGCCTTGAATCATTTGCCATTCAGTTTTTCCAGCTAACAATACATTCATTTCACCAGCTGTAATTTCCATTAATTCATTCTGCTCAGTGCCAAATTCAAAGGAGCCTGGCATCATAATTCCCAGAGTTTTAACTACTCCATCTCTGAATTTAACCTTTCTACTTGTAACCTTGCCATCAAAATAAATGTTAGCCTCTTTACTAATTTCTACATTTTTAAATGTTGACATAATGTACTCCTAAACTTGGTCCATGACATACTGAGTTAATAGAGGAACTGGCCTTCCTGTTGCGCCTTTTTTTGAACCTCCAAGCCAAGCAGTTCCTGCAATATCAATATGTGCCCAAGAGTAATTCTTAGTATAACGAGCTAGAAAACACGCGGCAGTTACAGTTCCCGCTTCTCTCCCACCAATATTTGCCATATCTGCAAAATTAGACTTAAGTAATTCATCATATTCATCATCAAGTGGTAGCTGCCAAACTGTATCCATTGATGAAATCCCTGATGCTTTAAGGCTATCAGCGAGATTTTGGTCATTAGACATAACGCCAGAGTGATGTTTACCTAATGCAACAATCACAGCACCAGTAAGAGTCGCAACATCAATCACAACTTTAGGGTTAAATTTTTCACAGTAAGTTAGGGCATCACAAAGAATCAACCGGCCCTCTGCGTCTGTATTTAGAATCTCTATAGTTTGGCCAGACATACTTTTTACCACATCTCCTGGTCTAGAGGCGTTGTGAGCAGGCATATTTTCAACAGTAGGTACTACAACTGTTAAGTTAACTTTAAGGCCCATCTCCGCTACCGCGCTCATTGTTCCAAGAACTGATGCAGCTCCACACATATCGTACTTCATCTCATCCATACCAGATCCTGGCTTTAACGAAATACCTCCACTATCAAAAGTTACCCCTTTTCCAACTAGAACAATCGGATCTTCTTTTCCACCATTAGAGTAATTTAAACTAATTAGCTTTGCAGGTTGTGATGATCCAAGAGAAACTGATAGCAATGAATTCATCCCTAAGGCCTCCATGTCTGACTCCTCTAAAACCTCACATTTCAGATTGTAGGTTGATGCTAATAATTGAGCTCTTTCAGCAATATAAGTTGGCGTGCATATATTAGGTGGCAAGTCACCTAACTCTCGTGCCAGAGCCATTCCATTTGCAATTGCAACTCCTTTACTGATTTCTGTAATACCATTATTTTCAGAATGAATATTCACTGCCTCAAGAACGGTAGCTTTCTTTTCCAATTCTAAGCCAACTTTTTTTATCTGATAACATTCATTTTTTAATACTCGAGCAGTTGTAATTTGTAACCAAGAATCGTCACATCCTTCTACTTCAAGGCTTGGTATTACAACATTTTTTACTTTTGTATCATCCATGGCTGAAGAAAGCGACTTAAGAACCTTAATATATTTTTTTTGAGTTAATGGCGACTCTCCTAAGCCAATTGCTAATACCCTTTTTGATTTATAGCCCTCGACTTTACCAACCATTAAGGTCTCGCCTAGTTTTGCTTCAAAACGATGGAGCTCAAGAAGCTCTTGAAGAATTCTATTTTCATGAGTTGTATCTTTAAAAACAAAAGCGACTGAGCAGTCACCACTGTAATGATCAGCTGCTTGATAAGTAACAAAAAATTCCATGACTTTTTTCCGAAAATTATAATCTCGGTATTCTACCAAAAAACTGTAAAATTTACTTCTTTAATCTTGAATTTTTAATATGAAAAAGCTTCTTCTTTTATCTTTAATCATAATTACTAACTCCGTAACTGCAAATGTTGACAAGGTTTTTGATAATTTAAAGCCATTCTTCCCAACTATTAAGATTGAGAATATAAGCAGCTCAGAATTGGAAGGTTTTTACGAGGTAGTTCTTACCACTCCTCAGATTGAAGTTTTGTATATTTCGCTTGATGGGCGTTATGTTATTCAAGGTGCAGTAACCGACATAGAGTTAATGGCCAATCTTTCTACTAAAAAAATAAACTCAGAAAAAATTAACATTTTAAATAGTATTGATGAAAATAATAAAATAGTTTTCAAGGCCGAAAATGAGCAATACATTCTCCATGTTTTTACGGATGTAGACTGTCCTTATTGTGCAAAGCTTCACTCAAATATGCAGGGTATGAATTCTCTAGGTATTACAGTTAAATATTTAGCTGCTCCAATTGAACAACTTCATCCTAATGCACAAAGCGCTATGGAAAAAATATGGTGTGCGGAAGACAAAGCTATTGCAATGCACAACTATAAAACTAATCGTTATTTACCTAATAGCCCTGATTGCATAAATCCTGTTGAAGATCAACTAGCAATCTCTAAGCAATTAGGAGTTAATGGAACGCCTTCAATCTTCCTTGAAAATGGCTCAAATATTCCTGGCTACCAAGAGCCCAATCAACTTTTAAATAGTATCTTACAAGCAATTGCTCAATAACGAAAACTCTAGGGTTATAGCTCATAAAGCAATCTGCCTGGTAGCTCTAGAGAAGCAAGCATTATCGGACGCCTTATTTCCAGCGGAAAGTACTGAATCTCCTTTTGCAAAATCCTTGGTATATGGCTCAATCCGATTCTATCATCATCTTAATGACATAATTACGCCTCGTATAAAGAAGCCTTTAGAGAGGAAAAATCTTGATATCCATAGTTTATTAGTTCTTGGGGCGTATCAACTTTTATACACTGATATTTCAAGTCATGCAGCAATCAATGAAACTGTTGAAATTGCAGAAAAAATTGGAAAAACCTGGGCCAAAGGTTTTGTTAATGCAATACTTAGAGGAATTGATCGAGATAAAGACTCAATCTTGAAGACAGCTCATCATTCTCATCCAAGCTGGCTTGTAAAAAAAATAAAAAAAGATTACCCGCTAGACTACCAAGAAATATTTTTTGAGAATAATAAAAAAGCCCCAATGTCAATTCGAGTTCACCCATCAATTGATTTAAGTGCTTTTCAAGAGAAATTAAAAAAACAAGATATATTTTCCGAGAAATCAAGCATTGCACCGCAAGCACTTATTCTTGAGAGTGCTGTAAAAGTAGGCAGCCTGCCAGATTTTGAAAAAGGGTCTTGCTACGTGCAGGATGTATCTGCTCAACTTGCAGCTCATCTAGTCTCACCAAAAAAAGGGGAATTAATTCTTGATGCATGTTGCGCTCCTGGAGGTAAAACAACTCACATAGCCGAGCTATGTCCTGAAGCAAATATAGTTGCACTAGATAGTGATGAAACACGGTTACTAAAAGTTAAAGAAAATATTGATCGCCTTAAAACTAATAATGTTGAAATGATTGTTGGGGACGCAACAAGGCAAGACTGGTGGAACCAAAAACAGTTTGATAAAATCTTAATTGACGCCCCCTGTTCAGGAACAGGAGTCATTCGAAGACACCCAGATATTAAACTATTAAGAAAACTAAAAGATGTCAATCAAATTACTAAAATTCAAGCTTTAATTCTTGATAATTTATGGCATCTCTTAAAGCCCGGTGGGGAACTTATATATGCTACTTGCTCAGTTCTTCCAGATGAAAACGAGAGACAAATTATTAGCTTTCTTGAAAGGTTTGAAGATGCTATCAATGAAGAAATATCCCTTTCATGGGGAGATGGCTCCATTGGAAAACAACAACTCCCTAAGAAAATATATGACGGCTTTTATTATGCCAAACTTACAAAAAAGCTATAAAAGTTAATTGCCTTTATTTTTCCTCAAGTGCAATGTCTAAAACCTGATCTATCCACTTAACTTTAATAATCTCAAGTTTACTTTTAATTTTTTCGGGCACTTCAGACAATTCACGCTCATTATCTTCAGGAATAATGACAGTTTGAATCCCGCCCCGCATCGCTGCAAGTAATTTTTCTTTTAGCCCACCAATTGGAGTTATTTCGCCCCTTAGAGTTATTTCTCCAGTCATTGCCACTGCAGCTTTTACCTTTCGACCTGTTAAAACCGACACAAGAGCGGTGCACATTGCAGCTCCAGCACTTGGACCATCCTTCGGAGTTGATCCGTCAGGCACATGAATATGAATATCAAGTTTTTCATGAAAGTCATCCGCTATACCAAGTGATTCAGCTCGCAATCTTGTTACAGACATTGCCGCCTGAATGGATTCCTTCATGACATCACCAAGCTGGCCTGTGTAATTAAGCTTTCCTTTACCTTTGTATGAAGAAGCTTCAATTGTAAGCAAGTCTCCACCAACAGATGTCCATGCCAGTCCAGTCACTTCACCAATTTGATTGTGTTCTTCAGCAAGACCGAAGCGATATTTCTTCATACCTAAAAATTTTGGAAGGCTTTTTGAATTGATGATTGCCCTAGCTTTTCGTTTTTTTAGAGTGATATCTTTAATAACCTTTCTACAAATACTTCCAATTTCGCGATCGAGGCTTCGAACTCCTGCCTCTCTTGTGTAATAACGAATAATATCCATTAATGCGGAGTCTTTAAAAATAATTTCAGAGCTTTTAACACCATTATTTT
Organism: Candidatus Pseudothioglobus sp. Uisw_016; assembly: GCF_048087635.1. Lineage (GTDB taxonomy): Bacteria > Pseudomonadota > Gammaproteobacteria > PS1 > Pseudothioglobaceae > Pseudothioglobus. The sequence continues at coordinate 1,431,232 of NZ_CP159806.1, forward strand.
TCATTTGTTTAGAAATTAGATGGCGCTTAGCAATTTCAAGCTTCTCATCTTCAGTATATCCAGACAAGTGAATAATCTCCATGCGATCTATTAAAGCTTCAGGAAGATTTAAAGAGTTTGCAGTAGCAACAAACATGACTTGGGAAAGATCATAATCAACTTCTAGGTAATGATCATTAAAAGTATGATTTTGTTCTGGATCTAAAACTTCTAGCATTGCAGAGCCAGGATCTCCTCTAAAATCAGATGCCATCTTATCAATCTCATCTAATAGAAATAATGGATTTTTTACATTAACTTTTTGCATTTTTTGGACAATTGAACCAGGCATTGCCCCAATATAAGTTCTTCTATGGCCTCGAATTTCAGCTTCGTCTCGAACCCCCCCAAGAGCCATACGAACATATTTACGATTGACTGATTTTGCAATTGACTCACCAAGAGAAGTTTTTCCAACTCCTGGTGGTCCGACCAAACATAATATATTTGCTTTATTATGGGTGACTCGACTTTGGACTGCTAAGTGCTCCATGATCCTCTCTTTAACTTTATCCAAGCCATAGTGATCTTCGTCTAGAATTTTTTTAGCTTTTACCAAATCTTGGTTTGTTTTCGTTTTTTTACTCCAGGGAACTAAGCATAAATTTTCTATGTAAGTCCTAATGATTGAAGCATCTGATGATTGAGAAGACATTCTTTGAAGCTTATTAAGCTCACCTTGGGCCTTCTTCTTAGCTTCTTTAGGCATTTTTGCCTTATTAATACTGTTTTGTAATTCTTCAATCTCATTCTCATCATCGACAGTTCCAAGCTCTTTTTGAATGGACTTCATTTGCTCATTCAAATAGTAATCCCTTTGATTGGATTCCATCTGTTTGCGCACTCGACTTTGAATTTTTTGCTCTGCGCCAAGAACATCTAGCTCTCCTTCAAGGATTGATAGAATTTTCTCGAGTCTTTCTCTTGCCTCACTGCTCTCAAGCAAGTTCTGCTTTTCTTCAATTTTAAGATTAAGATTTGCAATAATGACATCACTGAAACGCTCAATATCTGTAATCTCTTTAAGTACTTTATACACTTCTTCAGGGATTTTTTTGCTGAGCTTGATATATTTTTCAAAGTTTTCAAGGGCTAAACGCATCATAGCCTTTATCTCAGTGTCATCATCATGAGTCAAACTACAGTCACTTAAAATTACTTCTGTATGCTCACCTAAATCAACAAATTCTTCGATTTTTGCTCTTTTAACACCTTCGACTAAAACTTTAATAGTTCCATCTGGAAGTTTCAGTAATTGAAGAATTGTTGCGAGGGTTCCAACCTTGTGAAGCTGCTCATTATTTGGCTCTTCAATAGTTTCATCTTTCTGGGTAACTAAAAAAATATTCTTATCAGCCTCCATAGCCTGAGTAACTGCATTAACTGAAGATTTTCTTCCTATAAATAAAGGAATTACCGTGTGCGGGAAAACTACTACATCTCTAAGAGGAAGTAGTGGAATTGATTGCTTGCTTAAGCCGTTTGGCTCTGTGATGATTTCTGTTCCCATAATAATGAAACGCCTTGCTTGTCTAGTAATCTTTCTAGATAGTGTCGAGTGACATTAATTTCAAGTAGCCATTGCCCAAATTCATTCATTATTTCTTTTTGAATAAATCCGACTTTATGAATTTCACTTCTAATGTAAGCAGATTGAACATCTAACTTAATTCCTGCAAAAGTCATCATTCCGCTTAAACTCTGCGAAAGTGCCTGATAAAGCAGATCTATTCCTTCTCCCGAATGAGCTGAAATCCAAACTCTATAAATATTACCATCATGGTCTTTATCAAGGCGAGGTTTAAAATCAGCAATTCCATCAATCTTATTCATTACAATAATTTTTGGAATATCTTGTGCCTCTATTTGCTCAATAATATCCTCTACCTGCTCAATTTTATCTCTATTATTCGAATCTGACGCATCGACCACATGAAGTAGGACGTTAGCTTGTCGTGTTTCTTCAAGAGTCGACTTAAAGGCCTCAACCAGCTCATGAGGTAGATCTTGAATAAAGCCAACCGTGTCAGCTATAACTGCCTCGCCAGAAGCTGGTAAGATAACACGTCGAATAGTTGAGTCTAGTGTAGCAAATAACTTGTTATCTGCATAAACTTTGGCCTTAGTTAGAAGGTTAAAGAGTGTTGATTTTCCTGCATTTGTATATCCTGCAAGTGAAATCATAGGAAGTTGATTCTTAATTCGGGATTTACGTCCCAAATCATGCTGCTTATGAACCTTATCTAGTCGCTTATTAATATTTTTTATACGTACCGAAATTAATCGCTTATCAGTCTCTAGCTGTGTCTCACCTGGACCACGAAGTCCAATGCCACCTTTTTGTCTTTCAAGGTGAGTCCAGCCTCTTACAAGTCTAGTAGATAAATGCTTCAACTGTGCTAGCTCTACTTGCAACTTTCCCTCAAAGGAGCTTGCTCTTAATGCAAAGATATCTAATATTAAGCCAGTTCGGTCCATCACTTGACACTTTAATGCTTTCTCTAAATTACGTTCTTGAGAGGGGGATAACTGCAGAGAAAAAATAACTAAATCGATTTCATTGTCACACACAATTGTTGATAGCTCATCAACCTTCCCAGTGCCAATAAAAAACTGAGCTTTAGTAATGCTTCTTTTAACTGTTATAGTGTCAATAATACTGAGGCCAGAGGACAATGCCAACTGCTGGAATTCACCAATACTGCTTGATGCCTGTCTATTTGAAGTTAGCTCAATATGAACCAATATAGTTCTTTCGCCTTGGCCAACTGCATCCTTTTGGCGATCAAAAAGCTCCATAGATGTTCTTAAGAGGCCAGTATATAAAAAATGAAATTAATCAACTTGCTTTACGAATATTGCTTTGTTTTTTATCAGAAACATGAACAATCACAGGTTTTTTCTTTCTTTCCACAACCTCTTTATCTACAACAACTTCTTTGACGCTTGGAGTTGAAGGTATTTCATACATCATCTCCAGTAGTAAATCTTCTAAAATAGCTCTCAAGCCCCTTGCACCAGTTTTCCTTTTCAGCGCAAGTTTAGCAATCGCTAAAAGAGCATTTTTTCTTATCGTCAGCTTAACACCCTCAATGGCAAAAAATTGTTGAAACTGCTTGACTACAGAATTTTTGGGCTTCGTAAGAATTTGAACCAATGCCTCTTCATCAAGCTCATCTAAAGAAGTATGAACAGCTAAACGACCAACTAATTCAGGAATTAATCCAAATTTAATTAAATCATCTGGCTCTAAAAATTTATAAAGCTCAGTTAATGTTTTTTTACCACTTGCTTCCTTAACGTTAGCAGAAAAACCAATACCAGTAGCCTTTTCAATGCGCCTATCAATTACTTTCCCAAGCCCATCAAATGCACCACCACAAATAAACAATATTTTTGAAGTGTCAACATCAATAGTTTCTTGGTTAGGATGTTTTCTTCCACCCTGAGGAGGAACTGATGCAATAGTGCCTTCAATCAACTTAAGCATAGCTTGCTGAACTCCTTCACCAGAAACATCTCTTGTGATTGAGGGGGAGTCAGACCGGCGTGAAATCTTATCGATTTCATCTATAAAAATAATGCCTTGTTCTGCCCTTTCTGGATCAAAATCACATTTTGAGAGCAGGCTTTTAATTACATTCTCTACATCATCACCAACATAGCCAGCCTCTGTTAAAGTTGTTGCATCAGCAACAGCAAAAGGTACGTCCAAAAAACGCGCCAGAGATTGCGCAAGAAGCGTTTTGCCACTTCCTGTTGGGCCTATAAGTAAAATATTTGATTTATCAAGCTCTACATCGTTTGAGATGTAATTTGTTTTTAATCGCTTGTAGTGATTATAAACTGCCACTGAAAGAACTTTTTTGGCATGGGACTGTCCAATCACATACTCATCTAAAGAGGCATACAATTCTTTTGGAGTATTATTCCAATCCTGATGTTGATCTTTTTTATCTTTGATAGTTTGCTCTTGAATCAAGCTATAGCAAGAGTCTATACATTCATCACAAATATAAACTCCCGGTCCTGCAATTAGGCGAACTACTTCATCTTTATGTTTTGAGCAGAACGAACAGCTAAGGTCTTCAGTATTTTGGTCCATAGACAAACTTAAATTTATCGCTTATTAATTACTTTATCAATGAGTCCATATTTCGCAGACTCGCTTGCTGACATAAAATTATCTCTATCAGTATCTTTCTGAATATTTTTCATACTTTGACCAGTATGGTTCTTAAGTATGGTGTTTAAGTTATCTCTAACTTTAAGAATTTCTTGTGCATGAATATCTATATCACTTGCCTGACCGGAAAATCCTCCAAGAGGCTGATGAATCATCATCCTAGCATGAGGTAGCGCAAACCTTTTCCCCTTAGTACCAGCTGTAAGAAGTAATGCACCCATACTTGCCGCCTGTCCAATACAAAGAGTAGAAATATCTGGCTTAATAAATTGCATTGTGTCATAAATAGCAAGTCCTGCAGTTACTGAGCCACCTGGTGAATTTATATACAAATGAATATCTTTGTCTGGATTCTCAGATTCTAAAAAAAGCAATTGAGCTACTACTACATTTGCAGTGTAATCTTCAACCGGACCAACCATAAAAACAACTCGCTCTTTGAGAAGCCTAGAATAAATATCATAAGCCCTCTCTCCTCTTCCAGAGCTCTCAATTACCATTGGGATTTGATTTAAGTTTTGAATTGTCATATTAATTTTGTGGGCTCATTATTTCTAAAAAGGTCTTGTCTGTCATCGTTACTTTGGCTTGATCTGCAACATGTTTCGCAACCATATCTTCAACGACAATTGATTCAATGTTGGCTAGTCGTGAAGGATCTGTATTATACCAATCAATCATTTGCTGAGCACTTTCACCATATTGGAGTGCCATTTCATTAAGTTTAGCATCAACCTGTTCTTTTTCAGCTTTTATTTCACCATCTGTTGCAATTTTATTAATTAACAAACCAAGTTTAACTCTTCTTGCCGCTTCCTCTTGAAACATTTCTGCAGGTAATTTACCTTTAGAAGGCATACCTTGCTGCTCCATTCTAGATTCCATATCTTGCTGTAACTTGAGCGACTCAGCAGAAACACTGCCTTCAGGCACCTCAAAATCATTTGCATCTAAAAGAACTGAAAATGCGGTGTCTTTATTTTGCTGAACTAATCGAGATTCTAATTCAACTTGCATCTGCTTTGACATTCTCGATTTCATAGTTTCAAAATCTTTTTCACCAAATTTTTTGGCAAATTCATCGTCTCTCTTTACTTCTGTTGGTGAACCTACTTCATTAACAGTAACTTTAAAGATGGCCTCTCTTCCTGCCAGATTTTCTACATGATAATCTTCCGGAAATGTTGCAGCTACTTCAACTGTTTTTTCAGGTGCGATATCTATAAGACCTTTTTCAAAACCTTCAATCATCGTACCTTTGCCTAAAACAATTTCAAAACCCTCAGCAGCTCCACCTTCAAATGACTCTCCATCTAGCAAACCTTCAAAATCTATAATTAAACGATCCCCTTCTTTAGATTTTCTCTTGACAGTCTTATATTCAGTTGACCTATCTTGTAGATCTTGAAGAGCTCGCTCCTCATCTTCTTCAGTAACTTTTGAATTAATCTGATCCATAGTTAAGCTTTTTAAAGAGCCCACTTTGATTTCTGGAAACACTTCAAACTCTATTGTATAAATAAAACTGTCTGAATTCTCAGTATCTACATTCACCAATGACGGCTGAGCAGCTGGAGAAACATCTGCATCTTTAAGGGCATCCGCCAAAGTCTCAGTAACAATTTCATTAGCAGCATCGGATTTTGCACTACCGCCAACGCGTTGGCGCAAAATTGAAGCTGGAATTTTTCCTTTCCTAAAGCCATCAATACGAACTTTTGAGGCAAGGCTCTTGATAATTCTTTCTGTTTTTTGATTGAAAGTTTCTACAGGCAATTCAACCACAAGGGATCTTTTTAATCCCTCAAGTTTAGTGAGTGAGGTCTTCATCTAGTTATAAATCCGTAACTTATTAAAAAAAAAGAAATTATACAGGATTTTCTTATCCAAAAAATTGCACTAAAAGCGAGACCCTGTATAGCTTACTTTGTAATCTGATAAAGACAGCCATTCTTGATTTATTTCAACCCCCCAACCAGGCTTGTGGATCATCTCAAGACACCCATCAATAATTTTATAGTTTGGGTAAAAAATATTATCTTGCCATGGATAGTAATCAGGGCCTTCTATTGAAAACTCCAAATATTTTCCTGGGTTTTTAATAGAGCCCATAATGTGGGCCGAAAAAAGTGTCACTAGAGAAAGGTTTGCTGAATGCAGAGTTACAGGAAGATTTGCCTTCTCTGCCATCTTTACAACTTCTAGTGTCCTAGTAACGCCTCCCATGTAGCATATATCAGGCTGAACAATATCAACAACCTTAGTATCAATCATATGATTCCAAACTCTCATATCATTGTCTTGCTCGCCGCCACTGATATCAATATCTAGTGCATTTTTAACTTCGCGAGTCCAATCTGGCTTCCAGTATGGGCAAGGTTCTTCAAAATGACTTACACCATAATCTTGGAGCATGTGTCCAACTTCAATTGCCTTTTTGGGGCTAAAAGCACTATTTGCATCAACAAGCAAAGCAACATCATCTCCTAGAACTTTTCTCACTTCTTTTATAATTGCCTCAGTTCGCCCAGGCCATTGATCAAAATCATGGCCACACTCTTTTCCAATCCGAAATTTAAATGCGAAATAACCATTTGCTTCCTTTAGCGCACTAAGTCTTTCGGCCTCGGCTTCTGGACTAATCTCTCTCTGCATACTTGAAGCATAAACTGGAATAGATTGTTTTTCACCGCCCAAAAGCTGGCAAACACTCTTGTTCGCACGCTTAGCTTTAATGTCCCAAAGCGCGGTATCAATTCCACTTAAAGCTCTATAAAGGTATGTACCAGGAAACTTATGCTCTCTCTCTAAGACCTCTCTATTTATATCTTCAATGTTAAATCCACTGAGTCCTAAAATATGAGGAGCAACTTGTCTATGAACTACCTGAGAACTAATATCAGAATTATAGGTAGAAGTTTGACCCCAGCCTTCATCGCCCTCATCAGTTCTTATGCGAACTAAACCGACGTATTCATTCGTAAAAGTTTCAATACTAATTATCTTCATAAGGATTCTTTAATAACTTTAATTATTTTCTGCACTTGCTAATATTAAATCTGATGCTTTTTCACCAACCATAATAGTTGCGGCATTAATATTACCACAAACTATTTGAGGAAATATTGAGGCGTCTGCCACTCTCAGATTTTTGATCCCATGAACCCTCAGATTGCTATCAACAACATTTTTCAGTGGATCAGGGCCCATTCGGCAAGTGCTACAAGGATGAAAAACAGTCCAAACTGTATCTTTAATATGCTGAATCATTTGCTCATCAGTCTGACATTCCTGCCCAGGACGAAACTCTTCTCCAATAACTTCTCTAAAACTATCAGTTTTAGCCAACCTCCTAAGGACCTTAACCCCCTCTAATAAATCTCTGATGTCATTTTTATGAGAAAGGTAGTTAGGCTCAATGATTGGAGGTTTTAATGGGTTATTACTTTCAATATGAACTCTTCCCCTTGAAAGAGGACTACAACTTGAAATTCCAAATAACATTGCTGAAAAGGGATCTGGGCTCATCATTGCCCTTTTTTCAGGAGATTCCAGAGAGTAACTGACGGGCGAAAAATAAAGCTGGATATTGGGCTTCTCAAGACCATCACGTGTCTTAATGAATCCTCCTGATTGATTGACACTTAAACTCAGTGGCCCTCTTCTTGTAATAATATATCTTAGACCCTGATATATCTTTCCTAGAAATGGCCTTAACTGATCATTTAGGGTTGGTACTTTGCTTTTATAAAAATAACTAACCCCCAAATGGTCTTGTAGGTTTTCTCCAACAGCTGGACTATCATGAATTAAAGAAACTGTAGCTGTATCTAAAACATCTTTTGGGCCTACTCCTGATAGCTGAAGAAGCTGAGGAGAATTAATTGATCCTGCGCTTAAAATAACTTCACATGAAGCCATCACTTGATGAATCTTACCTGACTTAATATACTCAACTCCATAAGCCTTTTTATCTTTAATTAATACTCTTGAAACCAAAGCATTTTTAATAATAGTAAGATTAGTACGACTCTTTATTGGCCACAAGTAAGCTCTTGAGGAGGACATTCGCTGACCCTTATGAGTTGTGATTTGAAAGTTGCCAACTCCTTCCTGATTTTTTCCATTCATATCTCTATTAAGATTAATACCAATCTCTTGAGCTGCAGATAAAAAATTCTTACATAATGGGTGTAACTGGTCAGACACCTCCGAGACGTTTAATGGCCCATCAGCGCCTCTAAAACTATCAGCACCATTTTGCCAAGATTCCATTTTCTTGAAGTAGGGCAGAACATCATTATATGACCAGCCTGTATTCCCCATTTCAGACCACTGGTCAAAATCTTTATGATTTCCTCTCACATAAACCATTGCATTAATTGAGCTAGATCCGCCCAAAACCTTTCCTCTTGGCCAATAACTTGGCTTATTATCAGCTTCTGGACTTGGCTTTGTCATATACATCCAATTAACAGCTTTTTGATGGTAAGTCACCCCATAACCAATTGGCATTTGGATAAAGAATCGACGATCTGAACCACCGGCCTCTATTAGCAAAACGTTATTAGATGAGTTTTTACTGAGCCTATTTGCAAGGACACAGCCGGCGGAGCCGGCCCCTACAATTATGTAGTCATAATTAGACATAAATTAGAAGTAATAGGGCCATTTGATAATCAAAATTTAAAATACCTAACATCGTCATTATATTGAAATCAAATACAAATAACAAAATAATCTATATACTCATATGCATTATTTTAGCAATTCTTTAAAGATCATTTCTGACCCATCAATATATTTATTAATTTTAATTTCAGGAGCATTTACTGCAGCATTTGTCCAGGGTGCTAGTGGCTTTGGAAGTGGTCTTGTTCTTAATGCATTTTGGCTTCACATAATGGAACCTGCTATCGCAATTCCATTAAATATAATTACTTGCTTATTGATATCGGGTTGGCCATTATTTAAATTAAGAAAAACTCTTGATTTTTCAAAACTGAGACCATTTGTTATTTCTGGTTTAATTGGTATACCCCTTGGTATGCTTCTTCTAAAAACTACTGACCCAAGATTATTTAAAATATCTATTGGCATTTTTTTAGTTTTCTATGCAATATTAATATTTAAAAATAATAACCTATCCGTTAAAGTTAACAACAATAAATTAATTGATCGTTTTATAGGATTGATAAGTGGATTTATGGGCGGCTTTGCAGCGCTTGGAGGAATATTTCCAACAATTTGGGTTAGTCTGCAGAAATTACCAAAAAATACTCAGCGAGGAACTTATGAACCTTTTATTTTTATAACAAGCATTATGGCAGTTATAAGTTTTGCTATCGCTGGTCTATTTACATTGCAAATATTTTATGACCTTCTTTTGACTATTCCAGCTTTAATTATTGGCTCTTTTCTTGGCATGAAAATCTATCATGTTATTGATGGCGAGGTATTTCAAAAAACAATTCTAGGATTAATTTTTATAGCAGGAATAGTTTTATTAATTTAATATTTCCTATTAATATGTATTTTTAATCATCGAATATAATTCAACTTGAACTGAAATTTTATATATACTAAAAATTAATCCTTATATTTAATAAGGATTTTGTTTTAAACCTAAGGAGAAAAAATGAAACTAATAAATAAACTATTAGCTATCTCAGCTATTTCAGTTGCTCTAATGCCAGGAGTTGTTAGTGCTGACTGCGGTAAGGCAAGACTAGCTGATTTTGACTGGAGTAGTGCTAATATTCATACTGCTATTGCTGGCTTCATCTTAGAGCATGGTTATGGGTGTGAAGTTAGTATAACTAAAGGAAGTACAACACCTATTATGGCTGCGCACTATGATGGACAGCTTGATGTGGTTACTGAGCTTTGGTATGACAACATTAAAGATACTTTTGATGGTCATGAAGCTGCAGGAACAGTAAGAAACCTAGGAGTAAATACTCCTGACTCTCAGCAAGCATTCTATGTTGATAGAGCAACTGCTGATAAGTACAATCTTACAAATGTTCTAGATATGAATAATCCAGAAATTGCTGCGTTATTCAGTGATCCAGAAAACCCATCAATGGGAAGAATGACAAGTTGTATTGGTGGCTGGACTTGCTACACAATTAACCTTGTTAAACAAAAAGCGTATGGACTAGATAAATACTATACTAACTTTGATCCAGGTTCAGGTGGAGCACTAGATGCAGCAATCGCAGGTGCGTTTGCTAAAAAGCAACCAATCTTTACTTACTATTGGGCGCCAACTGGTCTTATGGGTAAGGTTGATCTAGTTAGACTAGCAGAACCTCCATTTAATGCTGAGTGTTGGGCATCTATGCAAGTTGTTGTTGAAGACATAAAAGCTAATGGAACAGATGCATGGGTACCTACTTGTGGAGTTGAGTACAGAGACATGTCACTAGACAAGTCAGTTCTTTCTTCATGGGCGGATTCACACCCTGCAGAGACTGCATTTTTAGAAGCTTATAGCATACCAACTGCGCAAGTTAACAGACTACTTGCATTCTATGAAGATGAGTCAGATGGTGATATGGAGCTAACTGCAATGGAGTACTTAGCGAATGATGATTCATGGAAATCTTGGGTACCAGCAGACGTTGCTGCTAAAGTATCTGGAGCTCTATAAGTTAATCTTAATATAAAAAGAGCTCACTTGTGGGCTCTTTTTTTCATCAAAATCATTATGATAAGAAAAATTCTCACATACTTTACATTCCCAATATTCTTTGTATGGCTTTTAGTCGTAAGTTATAACTCATCGAAAAGAAAGCCCGATAGTGTTATGGAACTATTTACTGATTTAAGTTGGCTCTATGACTGGCCTAAATGGTTAGATATTCCTCTAATGAAATGGATTAATGACGGCTTTAAAGTCTTTAATGAAAAATATGGAATTTACTTCGAAGTAATCAACGATTTTCTTCTTGGTGCAATCCTATCTCTTAAGAAATTCTTAATCGTTCTACCTTGGCCAGTAGTCATTGCACTAGTTGTTGCAGTTGTCTTCTTTTCTAGTGGCAGAAAAATAGGAACCACCGTTTTTGTTGGGTTCTGTACATTTTTTATAGGCTTCCTGCATCCAAAGTTTTGGGATAAAGCAATAGAAACAACCTCTATTATGATAATTGGAATTATTATTTGTATTATTATTGGTATTCCATTGGGTATTGCAATGTCTCGAAATAATAAAGTTCGAAATGCAATACTGCCAGTTCTTGATTTAATGCAAACAATCCCAAGCTTCTGTTACCTGATCCCAGGAATTATGCTGTTTGGATTGGGCGCTGTTCCGGCAATTATTGCAACAGTTATTTATGCAGTTCCCCCATTAGTCCGATTGACTGATCTTGGAATTACACTAGTTGATACCGAAGTTATTGAAGCAGCTGAAGCATTTGGGGCTAGCCCCAAACAAAAATTACTTGGGGTACAGTTACCTCTTGCCCTTCCAAACATTATGCAAGGAATCAACCAGTGCACAATGATGGCACTTGCTATGGTTGTCATTGCCTCAATGATTGGAACTCGAGGCCTTGGCGATGAAGTTTTACTTGGACTTCAACAGCTAAACGTTGGAAAAGCAACTGAAGCCGGTCTCGCAATTGTTCTATTAGCAATTGTGTTAGATAGAATTACGCAGGCTTACGGTAAAAGAATACAAGATAGAAATAAACCACCAGAATAAACCCCTATTATGTCAAAAATCGAAATTAAAAATATTTATAAAATATTTGGTCCTAAGCCTGACCAGGTTTTATCAATGGTCCAAAATGGGGCAGATAAAGAACAAGTTCTAGAAGAAACTGGACATACTGTTGGCTTAGATAACGTCTCATTATCTATCAAAGAAGGTGAAATTTTTGTTTGCATGGGCCTATCAGGCTCAGGTAAGTCGACTTTGATTAGGCACATTAATAGATTAATTGATCCTACTGCAGGACAAGTTCTTGTAAATGATGTCGACGTATTAAGTTTAGATGAGAAAGAAATTTTAGAATTTAGAAAAAAAACCATGAGTATGGTTTTTCAGCGCTTTGGATTATTCCCTCACAAGACAATCATTGAAAATGTGGCTTATGGACTTGAAATTCAGGAGGTCCCTGAAGATAAGAGAAAAGAAATTGCTCAAGGTCAAATTGATGCCGTAGGGCTCCAAGGATTTGAAAACCAATACCCAGCTCAACTTTCTGGCGGAATGCAGCAAAGAGTTGGACTTGCAAGGGCTCTTGCAACTGACCCACAAATCCTTCTAATGGACGAAGCGTTTAGCGCTTTAGACCCTTTGATTAGAAGTGAAATGCAAACCCAACTAGTTGACCTTCAATCGAAACTTAAAAAAACGATTGTCTTTATTACTCATGACCTCGATGAATCCCTTAAACTCGGCGATCATATAGGAATCCTAAATGGTGGACGATTGGTTCAAGTTGGTCGCCCAGAAGATATTATCCTCAATCCAGCGGATGATTACGTTAAAGCTTTTGTTAAAGACGTTAATCGCTCAAAAGTTTTAAGAGCGAAAACTGTAATGACAAAAATTGATAAATTTGATACCTCCGGCATTAACCCATCATCAACATACAAGTATGATGAAGATACCTTTATTGAGGAGCTAGTACCTAAGGTTTTGAAAGATAGATCAACTATTGAAGTTATTGATAAAAATGGAAGCACAACTGGATACATCTCATCTGATGAACTCTCTGAAGCCTTAACAAAAACAAAGTAATGTCTCAAGGTAATTTCGTTAGTAAAAATATAATCATTTCAGCCTCAGCTGATGGACTTGGCTGGTGTATGGCTAATGTTTTGATAGATCAAGGCCACACAGTTTACTTATCTGACATTAACCAGCAAAAAATTGATGAAATTAATAAGCATCCGCTTTTCAATAAAAGGGTATTTATTGAAAATGTTGACGCTGGGAATCCCGAGTCAGTTAAGTCTTACTTTAAAGCCCTTTCTCAAAAAGTTATAAGCATTGATGTTCTCATAAATAATGTCGGTATTGCTGGTCCCACTGGACCAATGGAAGATTTAACCATCGAGGACTGGAGGCAAACGATAGATATAAATTTAAATAGCCACTTCTACTTCACTAAGTTTGCAATACCGCTTTTAAAGAAGAATAAGGGGGGCTCAATTATTAATCTATCTTCAACAGCTGGACTATTTGGATTTCCACTAAGGACTCCTTACGCTGCTAGTAAATGGGCCATCATTGGAATTACAAAGTCACTCGCCATGGAGCTCGGTGAATTCGATATTAGAGTAAACGCGATTTGCCCAGGGTCAGTATCAGGCGATAGAATTAATCGTGTTATTAAAGCAAGAGCCAAATCAATAGGCTCTTCTGAAAATGAGGTAAAAGAAGACTATGAGGCAATGGTTTCTCTTAAAACATTTGTAGATAAAGAAGATATAGCAAACATGGCAAGTTTTTTAATATCAAATGAAGCAAGCAAAATTTCTGGTCAAATAATGACAGTCGACGGCAACACAGAGAGAATGAGTTAAGCTCAAAAGTTACGCGTTTATAATTTTAATAGTGCCTATAAAAGCTCTTATTTAAAACTAGACTTCTCTATTAAAAGACTTAACAGCCCAATGTTATTTTTTATCTTCTGACTCTAGACGTTTAAATTCTACAACAGTCATTACCGCTCCTACTAAAGCAAGCGCAAAGCAAAATAACCCAGTAAAGAATATTAGTGAATCATCCATAATTAGTCCTTCCTGGCTATTATTTTAAAATAAATAGCGAACGTTAAAATAGATGGAATCCAAGTTGCGGTAAACAATGCTTCTTGCTTTGTGTCCACTCCTTGAAACCAAAGAAAAGCAGTTGTTACAAATGCAACACCCACTGACATTAAAATACATATATCTGACGTTTTCATCATAATTACATCCTTCTTTAAAAATTAATCTTCGTTCCAAAAAGCCGCAGAACCTATCAACAAGAAAATTACTGCTAGTGAGGCATGTGCTCTTATACTTGTTTCGTTCGGTAACTCTATCAAAAGTGGCACCAAATTAGCCATACCAAGCAAAAGCCAGAGTACTGCCAAAAATGATAGGGAAAGGGCTACTATCCCAATTTTTCTTTTCATAAAATCACCAGCTCTAGTTTAATGAAGTCCAGCTATATATTGTGATAAAGCTTCAATTTCAACTGTCGTTAAACCTTTAGCAACATTCACCATCATCTCATTTGCTCTAGAAACATCTGTGGAGCCCGTTTGTTCATTTATGGAATATTGACGGAATGCTTTTAGCTGTGAAGCAGTATATGTTGCATGCTGACCGCTGATTGCCGGGAAGCCTGCAGTTGGAATACCTAAGCCTTTAGCTCCATGACAAGCAATACAAGCTGTCGTTTGAGTATCCATTTTTCCACCAACATAAATCTTACGACCAAGCTCAAGAGTTTCAGCATCTGCATTCGCACTGTTTTCACTTATAGTTTGGATTGAATAGTAAGCTGCAATGTCCATCATGTCTTGCTCAGAGAGCATTCCAGCTAAACCATTCATCATTGCATTCTTTCTTTCACCTGACTTAAAGTGCTGTAATTGTTTGATAAGATAAGCCTCACCTTGTCCAGCTAACTTAGGAAAAGTAGGAATAGTGCTATTACCTGCCAGACCATGGCAACCCATACATGTTGCAGTCTTTGCTTGACCTGCCTCAGCATCACCAGCAGCAATGATAGGGCTACTGAAAGAAGCAATTAATATATAAGCTAAAGCAATAATGGTCTTTTTCATTCTTAATCTCCAAAAATTCAAGGAAATTATACGTGAAAAATAATGGTATCGTAAACTTCAATTAGGACAGTTTTATCGACTAATATTAGTATTTAGAATTTTGAATAGAAAGGTATTCAGCAATCGAGCGTTCAAACCCTTCAGCCATTGGAGCCATTGCATTCATGTATGAGTTCTGACGCTCACCTGACTGAAAATATTCTAATTGCTGAACAATCCAATCAGCATCTTTTCCAGCTAAAGAAGGTGCATTTTCATCTGTCGAATGTCCATTCTGGCCATGACAACTTACACAGCCCAAAGCACTATACATTGCTTCGCCTTCACTATTGGCATTTGAGCTTAGCGAAAAAATAGCTAAAGCAATTGTGACTGATGTTAAAAAATATCTTTTCATTGAATCTATATCCTAACTTAATTCATCAAATAAATTATACCCAGTTCTAGCTTGTTCAAAATCTGTTGTATTTATAATGATTATTTTCCTTTCCAGCTTGGAGATCTCTTTTCAGAAAAAGCTTTAGGACCTTCTTTTGCATCTTCAGAGTTCAACATTTTCTGATAAGCCTGAATCTCACCAGATCGCATAACTTTATAAGCACTTTCTAAATCCATTTGGTCTGTTTGCCTTACTACAGATTTTATTGCTGCCAGAGAAAGTGGTGCAGACTTAGCAATTTGATGTGCCCACTTTATTGCTAAATCTTCTAATTCACTTAAAGTACAGCTTCGATTAACTAGGCCAAAGTGTTTTGCTTCATCTACGGCCATTCGTCGACCTGACATAAGCATATCCATCGCCACTGCAGATGGCAATCTTCGTGGCAATCTTAAGACGCCCCCACTATCAGGGATAATGCCTAATGTTGCCTCTGGAACAAAAAACTCTGCAGTATCTGCTGCAATTATAAGGTCAGCAGCTAAAGCTAACTCAAAGCCTCCTCCAACTGCTAGTCCATTGACTGCGGCAATGACAGGTTTATCAAGATCCCACAACTCCGTTAGTCCTGCAAAACCACCCAGCCCAAAGTCTGCATCAATTGCCTCGCCTTCAGATGCGGCTTTTAAATCCCAGCCACCGCAAAAAAAACGATCGCCAGCCCCCGTTATCACAGCCACCCGTAAATTATTATTATCTCTAAAACTAATAAATGCATCACCCAGCGCATGACTTGTTTTAGCATCAATTGCATTAGCTTTTGGTCGGTCCAAGGTAATCAACATTACGTCATCATAGATTTTACAATTAACACTGTTGTTCATAAATTTCCCAATTAAAAGTCTGATTAGCCTAAGTTTAACTTAATAAGAGTGTCGACAGCAATAACTCCGCTGCCTCTCTTCAATACTAATAATGGATTAATATCCAATTCATCAATATCATTTTCACTGACTAGTTTGACAGTAGCCATTACGCAATCAATAATCATCTCAACGTCTCCTTCTGGATTACCTCTATAACCGTTAATTAAAGGAAAAACTTTTAATTTTGATAAGGCTAGAGAAACATCCTCTCTATTAACTGGAAATAGAAGTGGAATACTTTCTTTGAAAAGCTCCACCAAAATTCCACCACTTCCAATAATAATATATTTTCCAAAAATTGGATCAAGGCCAACACCAACAATCAATTCAGCAACTGAATCTTGCACCATTTTTTCAACAAGAAGGGATGAACCAATCTTAAATAAATCCTGGCAAGCCTTCTCTAGTGCTAAAGGATCATTTATATTCAACATAACAGCACCTAGCTCTGTTTTATGTGCCAACTCAACGTCTGAAACCTTAAGTGTTATAGGGTAATGTATTTTATCAGCGGCCATTAAAGCCTCAGAGGTGCTAGTAATAATTTTTCCATCTGGCACAGGAATTCCATATTTTTTCAACAATTTCTTGCCTTCAAACTCTGTTAGAGTTGAAATTTTAGAAGAGTGAGATAATGAGCGTAATATCTCTATCGATTGCAGTGAGCTCTTCTGAAAAGCGAGTCCAATTCTATAAGAGTGATTAAGAGCCTTTAAGCAAATATCCAGCCCTATCATAGGCGCGATACCATATTTTTGGCATTCCTTAATAATTCTTTTAGGCATACAATCTGCAATTGAAGCTAATACTATAGCCTTCTCACGTGTCCCAGAAATCGCATCAGAGAGAGCCAATAAAGTTAAGTCCCAATCTTTTTGTTCTGATTCTTGCGTTCTTGGCCAGTCCAACAACAACATTGTTGCAGCAAAATTGCCACTAATCATCTGCTTAAAGCATTCTGAAGTTCTTTTTCGGTCACCCCAAATAAAGGTATGGTAATCAAGTGGATTATCAACCTCGACAAAATCATTAAGCGCTAGTTTAACTCTATCTTTATGACAATCGTCAAGGCTAGGAAAGTTGATATCCAGTCCATCAATCAAATCGGCCATCATTCCTGCCTCTCCACCAGAGCAGCTCATAGACGCAACACCGTTATGGTTAATGGTTCCTAAAATACTTAGCAATTTTAAAGTTTCTAGGAACTCTGGAACAGTATCCACTCTAGCAATCCCTAGTCGCTCAAAAAATACATTAAAAAGTTGGTCCAAGCCTGTCATTGAGCTGGTGTGACTCAGTGCAATCTTTGCAGAAACATCAGTGCGTCCGGACTTTATTGCAACAATTGGAATTTTTTTATCAAGGGCTCTTCGAGCAGCAACATCAAACGATTTGATATCAGAAATTCCTTCGATATGAAGGCCTATTGCACTGACTCTATTGTCATCGAGCATCGCATGAATAATATCTGCAATATTAGTATTTGTTTGATTGCCAAGAGTAAACATGTAGGCAATTGATAGCCCGATTGATTGCATTGTAATGTTTAGACCTATATTGCCACTCTGTGTAATAATTGCAACACCACTCGAAACTGGCTCACAACCATGAACATCAGGCCACAAAGCAACTCCATCAAGACTATTGATAAAGCCATAACAGTTCGGTCCAATTAATGGCATGCCATCAGCAGCCTCTACCAGCCTCTGATTTCGTTTTATTCCTTTTTCTCCAAGCTCTCCAAAACCAGAAGCGTACAAAACTGCTCCACCACCTCCAATCGACTTTAAATCAGCAACGATATCTATAGCAGACTCTGCATTAACTGCTATAAACGTAGCATCTGGAACCTCAGGAAGATCTTTAATATCTTTGTAACACTTAATTCCTTCAAGAAAATCTAGAGTTGGATGGATTGCCCAAATTTTCTGGTTATAGCCTAATTTTTTACTTTCTCTAATCGCAAAATTTGCACCACGATTTCCAATCACAGCTATTGATTTTGGTGATATTAGCCGACTCAAATTAGTTCTACTCATAAAGGACTACTCAAACGGTCTTAGTAGTGACCTTGAGATGATGTGTCTTTGAATTTCACTCGTACCATCCCAAATTCGCTCAACTCGATGGTCTCGCCATATTCTTTCTAACGGGAGCTCTTCCATCAGACCCATACCTCCAAGTATTTGTATGGCTTCATCAGAAATCATTGCAAGAGTCTCTGTAGCTTTCAGTTTTGCCATTGCAGCATCACTATTAGTCATTTCTCCTTGCGTATCCTTCCATGCAGCTTTTAAAGTTAATAGTTCTGCAGCATGAAGCTCCATTGACATATCAGCAAGCTTAAAAGAAACTCCTTGAAATTTACCAATCTTTTGACCAAATTGTTCACGCGTTGCAGCCCATTCTGTTGCAATTTGCAGTGCTCTTTCAGCTCTGCCAAGACACATTGCTGCAACTGATAATCGCGTAGCGCCAAGCCACTCATTTGCAACATCGAATCCATGGTCTACCTCACCTAATACTTGAGATTCATGGACATGGCAATTATCAAAATTAAGAATAAAGTTATGGTAACCCCTATGAGAAACACTTTTGTATCCAGGCTCTACAGAAAAGCCTGGGGAACCAATATCTACCAAAAAGCTAGTTATTTTTTTCCTCTCCCCTCTGGAAGTCTTCTCAGTTCCAGAAGCTGCAAATAAGATAACGTAGTCGGCCACATCCGCATGACTAATAAAATGCTTTGAGCCATTAATTACAAAAAACTCTCCATCTCTCTCTGCCTTGCACTGCATGGATCGAACATCTGACCCTGCGTTAGGCTCTGTCATTGCAAGACATTCAACCTTATCTCCTCGAATCGTTGGAATTAAATAATCTTCAATTTGCGCTCCTTGGCAGGCCAGCAATATATTACTGGGTCTTGCTACAATATACTGAAGGCCAAAATTTGCCTTACCTAACTCCTTTTCTAAAAGGCATAAAGTTAAAGTATCAAGACCACCACCCCCATGTATTTCTGGCATATTACTAGCATAAAGGCCTTGATCGATTGCCTTTTTTTTGATATTTTCAGCTAGGGATTTGTTAATTTTATTACTTTGTTCAACCTCATCTTCGTGAGGATAAAGCTCTTGCTCCACGAAACTTTTAACTGAATCGATAATCATTTCTTGCTCATTAGAAAAGCCAAAATCCATCTCTACTCCTACAATTTAATTAACTTACTTTATTTTTTAATCGACATAATGCGGCCTTTTTGCCTTGGTATAGGCAATTTTTGATGATAACCCCAAATCTTTAAAAGTATATCTTCAACAGCTGGCTCAATCTGAGATGCCTTCCCTTTATTCATATCTACGTGAACAAGCATTTGCTCAGTTGTAGCTAATAAGTCACCACTTTTAGCATGGAACATTTGATGAAAAATATGAAGTTTTTTTGCATCTAAACCAAGTAATTGAGTAGTAAACTTAAGAGGCTCTCCCTTTGAAACTTCCAAATAAAAGTTTATATGCGTTTCAACAGTATAGAAAGACTTGCCTGCTAAGCGATAGTCATTATCAACCCCAATGTATTGAAATAAAGCATCTGAAGCATCACCAAAAGCATACAAATAGAATGACTCGCTCATATGGCCATTGTAGTCAATCCAATCTGGATGAACTTCCGCTTGATATAACTCTAGAGGAGTATTAAGTTTGTCCTCTAGAGAAAAGTATTGGTACTTTCTTTTAAGATATATTTCATTATCCATATGATGTCAGAATACCTAATAGAATTAGAATGTAATGAGATGTCAATTAATAAAGATTATATAATGACAATGTCTGCACCGAACTACTTGAATTATGCATAATTTCTATCGCAAAGCAAAGTTTCTTTTATCCTGTCCATCCATTAAAGGTTGTCCAGAAGATGCTGGATATGAAGTTATTTTTGCAGGTCGCTCTAATGCAGGTAAATCTAGTGCAATTAATACACTCACAGAACAAAAAAAATTAGCAAAAGTTAGCAGAACTCCTGGTAGAACTCAGCATTTAGTATTCTTTGAGCTTGATAAAGATCGAAGGCTTGTTGATTTACCTGGTTATGGATATGCCAAGGTTCCAGATGCTGTAAAACAAAATTGGCATAGAAATATGAGCGAATATTTTGACAATAGAAAGTGCATGCGAGCTGCAATACTTGTAATGGACTGTCGCCATCCATTAAAGCCCTTTGATCAAATGATGCTTGAGTGGTCTATCACTAATAAAGTCCCTACAAATATTTTACTAACAAAATCTGACAAGCTTAAAAAGGGAGCTGCAAGCTCAGCTAAACTTGCTGTAATGAAAGCAACCAAAAATTACCCATCAATAAGTGTTCAGCTTTTCTCATCTCTGAAAAAAGAAGGGGTACCTGAACTTTGTAGTTATCTTAATAAAATATTTGAAGTGAGTAATGAGGGTTAACCTAGACCTCTCTTTAATTAAAGCTAACGATACAATTATTGTCGCGAACAATCGCCAAGTCATAGCAATCAAGAAATCAATATCTAAACTTAATGTCACATCAAAAATGCCAAAAGTATCTTCCTATAAATCATGGCTTGAAGGCAACTGGAATCAAAATAATCCATCAAGAAGTTTGCGCCTGCTTACTCAATTTGAAGTAAGATTTTTATTAAAAGAAATTAGTAAAGAAGATGTTACAAGCAATCTTGAAGCATTTATTGATGAGCTAATTAAGTGCTACACAATTTGCAAAACTTATTTTATTGATATAACTGAGTTATCAAGCTATGGTGCAATTCCTCCTAAGCTCTTTATAGGCTGGATAAGTAAATATGATAAGTTTAAAACGGCTAATAAGTGTATCGATCATACAGATCTTTTTCGTGCTTCACTAAAATCTCTAAAAACTCAAAATAAAGAAGGGAAATATTATTCTTACGGCTTCAATGAGCCAACGCCTGAGCAAAAAAAACTTTTTGAAATATTAAAATGTAGGCCTATGTTGCATCAAGGTCAAAATAACAATATTCCTGCCTTCTCTTTCAATAACCAAGATACTGAATTAAAGACAATAGCAAAATGGGCAAAAGAGATTAGTCTAAAAAATCCAGATAAAAAAATTGGAATTGTTATCCCAAATTTAAATGAATTACAGCATATTGTTAAAACTATTTTTGATCTTGAATTTACTTCGACCCTAATCGAAACTCATCAAAAACCATACAATATTTCTCTTGGAATAACGCTTGGACACTACCCACTCATTCAACATCTTTTCTCTATTTTACAAATTTCAACTCAATTTATCAAGGGTCATATTAACCACGAATTATTGATCAAGGTTGTTACCTCGCCCTATATTAAAGGCGCTAAGAGTGAGCGAGATAGTCGCGCGTTATTGGTCTCTAAAGTTTTAAAAATTAGCGCCACAGAGAGCAGTGTTAATAAAATCATTTCTCTTTTAGATACATGCCCATTACTTAAAGAGATTTTTATAGAAATAAATACAATTAAAACCTCAAAAACTATATCTCTTGAAGATTCCCTTGATTCTGTCAACTTATTACTTTCTTGTTGGGGCTTTACTTCAGATAGAGTCTTATCAAGTAGTGAATATCAGATATTTGAAAAGTATCAAACTGAAAGTTTAATTCTAAATAAACTATCAATTTATTATAAAAAAACAAACTTAGTGAACGCTTTAGATATCTTAAGTGCCCATATAAGTGCTGTTATTTTTCAACCAAAGAGTGGTTTATCAAATATTCATATAATGGGCTCTCTTGAGGCTGAGGGCTTATTCTTCGATCATGCATGGGTATCCAGCATGACAAGCAACTTCCTTCCAGGGCGAATAAAAATGCCATTATTCATTCCATCAAAGACTTCAATTGAGCATAAACTTCCAAATTCAAGCTTTGAATTAGTTACTAAAGAAAGCAAAAAAACATTAGAAAACTTAAATAATTTAAGTTTTAATACTACATATAGTTACCCAAAGAACTCAAGTAATCGTGAAGAGCTTCCTACTCCATATTTAGACTTTGATGAATTTCCTTTCGAAGCTTTATCTGAAGATTTACCTAGAGATTTAGAATATATTGAAGATTTTAAAGCATCTAAAATTATTGAACCTTTCATAAAAAAAGGCGTTAAAACGCTTCAAGATCAGATGAGTTGCGGGTTTAAAGGATTTACAAACCGTCTTAGTATTGATAACTTTGAAGAGCCACATATTGGTATAAGCCGACTTGAACAGGGCAATTTAATCCATAAGATCTTAGAAACTTTCTTCAATGAGATTAAAACCAGCACAAAATTATTGCAACTTTCTGATAATGAGCTTACTTTATTAATAGAGAAACATACTGAGTCTGCAATTTTGAAAATACCCAATTCAAATTTTAAGGTCAATGAAAAAAATAGGCTTTTAGCAATTATTAATGAATATCTTGATCTTGAGAAGCAGCGAGATTACTTTGAAGTGCTAGAGACTGAATCAGCATCTGAAGTTAATATTGAGGGCTTGAAGTTTTCAACACGTATTGATCGCATGGATCAAATGACTTCTGGCACAAAACTCATCATTGATTATAAAACTGGAAAAAATATTAAAGCAAGCCATCTCACTGGAGATCCTTTAAAGGAGGCTCAGCTTCCTATTTACGCAATAACGAATTCAGTTGATGGAATCTCATTTGCAACTATTAACTCTAACAATTGTGAATTTAAGGCAATAACAAAGAATAAATTTGAACTTCCAATAAGTAAACAGGCGAGTAATAAAATGCCAGATTGGGACAGTCAATTGACTGAATGGAAATCAAGCTTAATCTCAGCTAGCCAAAATTTTCAATCAGGTGTTGCTAGCGTCTTGCCTGCAAAAAATGCTTGCGACTACTGTAATTATGACCTACTCTGTAGAATC
This sequence comes from Candidatus Pseudothioglobus sp. Uisw_016, assembly GCF_048087635.1. Classification (GTDB taxonomy): domain Bacteria; phylum Pseudomonadota; class Gammaproteobacteria; order PS1; family Pseudothioglobaceae; genus Pseudothioglobus. The sequence continues at coordinate 1,454,491 of NZ_CP159806.1, forward strand.
GATAAATCTAGTAATAATCGATAGTCTTTCTTGAGCTATCTCTTGTGCAATATTGATATTAGCAAGTTTCGAAATCTGAATTGATTTAAGAAGCTCCAGTAATTTAATTATTGGCTTTGTATTTATATCCAAGTAATCAAAAGCTGTCAGAATTATTTGAAACCTTTTATGGCGCCTTAAACCATCATTCTTTAAGTAAAAATTTAAGACCTCTTGAGGATTAAATGACAAGAAATTCGTTGCAAAATGGTTCCATTCTGCAACGAGTTCAGATATTTGTTGGATATCTTTTGGACATTTAAGATGCTCACAAAGCGCTTCAATATTTTGAGAGTTTTGCTTATAAAGCCAAAGAGCAAAGGAGACTTCAGGTTGCTTGATTGATTGATTAAGTAGCTTAAAATCACTATTATTACTAAGCTCTAGCATTGGAAATAACCTTTTATATGCACCAGATTCAATCAAAACTTCAAAAAATACAGACGGAGACTCTGTCTGCATTGAAAGAGCAATTTCTTTAAAAACGCGCTCTGATGTTAGAGCGTCGACTTCACCAGAGACAACCATTTTTTTTATTAGCTGTAGCGTCTTATCGTCAATAGTAAAACCAAGATTAGAGAAGCGAGATGCAAATCGGGCAGTGCGTAATATGCGCACAGGATCTTCTGAAAAAGCATCAGATACATGCCGAAGTGTTTTCTTTTTGATATCTTCTATTCCACCATATGGATCAACGTAACTTCCATTGCCATCTATTTTTTGAGCAATTGCGTTAACTGTTAGATCCCTCCTTGAAAGGTCTTGCTCAAGTGTTACAGTCCTAGAAGTGTCAAATTCAAAGCCAGTATAGCCTGTGCCGACTTTACGCTCAATTCTTGCGAGTGCGTATTCATCATGAGTCTCTGGATGGAGGAATACTGGAAACTCTTTTCCGACCTGACGATAGCCAAGTGATAAAAGCTCCTCAGGAGATGAGCCAACAACAACATAATCCTTTTCTGTTGTTTCGGATGCTATCCCTAAAATCTGATCTCGAATAGCGCCGCCTACTAAATATATTTCCATAATTATTAACTGCAGATTTTAAAGATGACTGTAAATTTATCTTATAATACACGAATGGATAATAAGAAGAATATATCACCCGAAGCGTATCACATTACTCAAGAATGCGGCACTGAGCCTCCATTCTCTGGTGAGTATTATAATCATAATGAAACAGGTCACTATCATTGTATATGCTGTGACGCATTGTTATTTGAATCGAGTACTAAATTTGACTCGGGCAGTGGATGGCCAAGTTTTTATGAACTTGCAAACAGTAGCTGTGTTCGCCAACTAGAAGATAACTCTATGGGCCACGTTAGAGTAGAAGTTAGATGTGCGTCTTGTGACGCCCACTTGGGCCATGTTTTCCCTGACGGCCCTCAGCCCACCGGAAAGCGATACTGCATTAACTCTGTTGCTTTAAATTTTACTGATGATCAGTGATGGTTTGGTAATAAGTCTAGCTAGTAACCATTTAATAGAATAGAACCATAACCGCCAAAAAACCTAGAAAAATCGAAAACCCTTTTTTAAGTTTTTTACTCTCAACAGCATGGGTTACCTTTGCTCCTAATGGCGCAAAAAAAATACTCGTAGCGACAATAGCGACAAGCGCTTCAAAATTGACAAATCCAATCCCGCCAGTTGGTAGGGCTTGACTTGAGCCTGTAATCATAAAACCAATACTGCCAGCAATTGCAATTGGCATCCCAACAGATGCAGAGGTTGCAATAGCATTTTTAATATTTACATTGTTATAAACCAAAAATGGTGTTGTCATAGTTCCACCACCAATTCCAACCATAGCAGAAATTAGACCAATAAAATACCCAGTTATTGACCAAGCCCATCTAGATAAATTATCAGCATGGCTTGATGTAGTAACCCCAAACCATAGAATCAAAGCAACACTAATCTCAAAGAATGCAAAAAATAGCCTTAGAAAATCAAAGCTCATATATTTTACTAATAAAGCGCCAGTAAAAGACCCAAGTAGAATCGTAGGGGCTAATTTTTTAAAATTAGCCCAAAGTATTGCTCCGTGCCTTTGATGCGCATAGAGACTAGAAATAGAAGTAAAAACAATAGCAGCCAAAGCAGTACCAATTGAAGTATGCATTAAAATTGACTGGTCCACAGATGGCGCCAAAAGATAAAGCAAAGCTGGAACAATTATTAGCCCCCCACCAACCCCCAATAGACCAGCTAAAAATCCAGAAAATGCGCCTAAAAGCAGCAGAAGGGCAACAAGTTCACTCATAACAAGAGGCTATTAAAGTGCTATTTACCTTCATATGTCAACTCAATTTGACCAGATATGCTCTGCAAAATGCTTTCGACACATTGACTGGTAACGATCATTACCGCCAATAACTACTTGATCGCCATCATTAATAATATTACCTTTTTCGTCTGTGCGAACCACCATCGTTGCTTTACTTCCACAATGGCAAATAGTTTTTAGTTCTATTAGATTGTCTGCCCAAGCCAAAAGATGCTGACTACCTGGGAAGAGTTCACCCCTAAAGTCAGTCCTAATACCATAACAAAGAACAGGTATATCAAGATCATCTACAGCAATAGCTAGCTGCTTAACTTGGTCTCGACTTAGAAATTGACTTTCATCAATAAGCACGCAGTTGATGCCTTGCTTTTTATTTTCCTCAGAAAGTATCTTAAACAAATCATCTTCCTTATGAAAAAGATAGGCCTCTGCCTCAAGGCCAATTCTTGACGTTACTTTACCAACACTATATCGATTGTCAATTGCTGCCGACATAATATAAGGCCGCATACCCCTCTCTTTATAGTTATATGCAGACTGAAGAAGTGAGGTTGACTTTCCGGCGTTCATTGCAGAATAATAAAAGTAAAGCTTAGCCAAAATACAAACCTTAAATTAGAAATAATATAATATTATAACCTTTGATAACACTTCAAAATGTAGCATCATTGAAGCTCTTTATGTTGATAAAACTCCTGAAGAACTTCTGGATTTTCTAGCGCAGTCTTGTTGTCAATAGGAAGATTATTAATTGCTTTTTGAACCGCTAATTCAACAATTTTGCCACTCTTTGTTCTAGGAATATCAGATACCTGAATGATCACATCTGGAACATGCCTTGGCGTGGTATTGCTTCTAATCTGATGAGCTATTTTATTCTTAAGCTCATCATTCAACTGCTGACCTTCACTTAACTTTACAAACAAGATGATTCGTGAGTCATCATCAAGTGCTTGCTCAACAACGACAGACTCTAACACTTCATTTAGTATTTCAACTTGTCGATATATTTCAGCTGTTCCGATTCTCACTCCATCTCGGTTCAGGGTCGCATCTGATCTCCCATAAAAAATCATTCCACCAGATTCCATGAGTTTTACATAATCCCCATGGTGCCAAACATTGGAGTAGCGTTCAAAATATGAACTTTTGTATTTATCCATATTCTTATCGCTCCAAAACATTATTGGCTTTGAAGGAAAAGTACTAGTGCAAACCAGCTCGCCCTTTTCTCCAGTAACAGATTCGCCTAGCTCATTCCAAACCTCAACAGAAAGTCCAAGGCCTCGAGTTTGTAGCTCACCTCGATATACTGGAAGTATTGTAGAGCCCAATACAAAACATGAAACAATATCAGTCCCACCAGAAATAGAAGACAAACATATTTCTTCTTTTACGTATTGGTAGACATAATCAAAACAATCAGGACTTAATACTGATCCTGTAGAAAGCAACATTCTTAGAGCTTCTAAATTGTGAGATGCACTTGGATTGACATTTATTTTCCTGCAAGTATCCAAAAATTTTGCAGATATACCCATAACATTAATTCTTTCTTGCTCTGCATAGTCAAACAAAACACCAGCATTATGTTTTAATATTGGAGAGCCATCATAGAGCATTATTGTTGCCCCAGAAGCTAAAGAGCTAACGAGCCAGTTCCACATCATCCAGCCACACGTAGAAAAATAAAAGACCCTTTCACCTTCTTTAATGTCACAATGGAGAGTATGCTCTTTTTTATGTTGAATTAGAGTCCCACCAACTCCATGAACAATGCACTTTGGAACACCAGTAGTTCCAGATGAAAATAAAATATAAAGTGGGTCATTAAAAGCAACAGATTCAAAAATTAATTCAGGAGTTACTACCTGATCAGCAATTTCATCAAATACAAAAATGGAATTATTTTCATTTAAAGAAGCTTGATCATCAATATAACGAACCAACAAAGTGTTTTCAATAGATGGCAGCTTTGAAATTATTTCTGCATTCTTTTCAAGGCAATTAAAAACCTTTCCGTTATAAAGATATGCGTCCACACAAATAAATACTTTAGGCTTAACTTGACCAAATCGATCTAGGACTCCTTGAACACCAAAATCAGGAGAGCAGGATGTCCAGATTGCACCAATACTAGATGTTGCCAACATTGAGACCACCGCTTCGGACATATTAGGAAGCAAGCCAGCTACGCGGTCACCTTTTACAACGCCACTTTTCTTAAGCCAATGAGAGAGCCTTGAAACCTGATTGTATAATTCAGAGTGTGATAAAGAGCTTTTATATTTATCCTCACCCCAAAAAACAATGGCAAGTGATTGATCCCTTTTAGATAATAGATTTTTTGCAAAATTTAATTTAGAATCTGAAAACCATTCTGATCCTAAAAAATCATTGCCATTTTTTAAAACCTCTTTAGAGCCTTTCTCCGCAATGATTTTAGAATATGCCCAAAATAACTCCCAAAAAGACTCGGGGCATTTGCATGACCATTTATATAAGTCATGAAAATTTTCTAGACTTATATTAAACTTAACATTAGCTTCTTGAATAAACTCCCAGGATTGGGAATCCTCTATTTCACTTAGAGTTGGCTTCCACAGTATCTCATTCATTAAGACCCAGTCTTTAACTCTCTTCTAAGAACTTTACCAACATTTGTTTTAGGAATTTCCTTAATAAATTCAATATGCTTAGGTACTTTATAAGCAGTTAATCTTTCACGACAAAAACTAATGATTTCCTCTTCTGATAACGTTTGCCCTTCATGAAGAACTATAAATACTTTCACAAGCTCTTGAGAGCTCTCACCCTCAACTCCAACGCAGCCACACTCAAGAACTGCAGGATGCTCATTTACGACAGCCTCTACCTCATTTGGAAATACATTAAAACCAGAAACAATAATCATATCTTTTTTACGATCAACGATAAAAATATTACCTGTTTCATCTATTCGAGCAATGTCACCTGTCATGAACCAATTATTTTCGTCAAGACCTGAAACTTCAGAATTCCAATATCCACTCATAACCTGTGGTCCACGCACGCAGAGCTCTCCAACCTCGTTAGTTTCAGTTAAAACATTATTATCCTCATCTCGAATTTCAATTTCAGTGAAAGCAGCAGGAAGTCCTACAGAGCCAGTAAATTCAGTTTGTTTATAATCATTAACGCTCACCAAAGGAGAAGTCTCTGTTAGTCCGTATGCTTGCCAAATGACAGATTTAGTAGTTTCATGCCACCTTTTTGCAGTGGTATCTAAAGCAGCCATTCCGCCGCTTAATGACATAATCAAGTTACTAAAATCTAACTGCTTAAAGCCATCATAATTTAATAGGGCCTCATAAAGAGTATTGACACCAGAAATCATATGAAACTTATGTTTTTTCATTAATGAAATAAAAGTCTTAAGGTCTCTTGGGTTAGTAATTAATACACTTTTACCGCCAATATGAAACAGCATAAAGTTGTGCACTGTTAGAGCAAAAATATGATAAAGAGGTAACGGACAGATTGCAATTCTCTGTTCATTTCTTGATTCATCATACATCTTTGGATCAATAGTAAAAAACGCCTGAATAATATTTGCAAGGATATTTCGATGAGACAATACTGCGCCCTTTGAAACTCCTGTTGTGCCTCCGGTGTATTGAAGAAATGCAGTATTATCAATAGAGATATCAACTTTAACTGGATTTGACCCTAAGTTGTCACTTAATACTTTATTAAACATAATAGCGCCATCAATATTAAATTTAGGCACTAATTTTTTAACTTTTCTAGTTAAAAAGTTAATAATTTTCCCTTTAAATCCAAGAAGGTCACCAACGGTTGTAATCATTACCCTTTCTACATTCGAAAGATTAGACTTCTCTACTACATTAGCGACGCCCTCCCAGGCTACTATTACTTTAGCTTGACTATCTTTAAGGACATGCTCTAATTCTCTTTGAGTATAGAGAGGATTAACATTAACAACAACGATTCCAGCCTTCAGAGCTCCATATACAATGATTGGATAGGCAAGCATATTTGGCATCATCACAGCTATCCTATCTCCTGCCTGAAAATTATTAGTCAGCCATGAGGCAAAAGCATTTACTTTTTCTGAAAGATCTTCATATGAAATTTCAACACCAAAGCTTTCAAAAGCCATTTTTCCATTATGCTCTTGACAGCAGTTATCAAAAAACTCTACTAAGTTACCGTGCTCTTTAAAAAACTCTGTTTCTTCAAGTTTATTTGGTATGACTTTTTCCATGCTTTTCTCCTTATTCTAGTAATTAACTTTTCTCTATCTTGTTTATTAATATTTCTTTGTACTGATTATAAACCTCTCCATCTTTCTTAAATGCAAAACAAGAGTTTGTAAATTTCTTTTCTATCGATTTGGCTTCCTCTAAAGAAATAGTATTGGCTTCGCCGCCAGTTTTCTCTTTCCAAAGTGTTTGATAAGCAATTGTTCCTGCATAAGCCAATAAATCAGTAATATGCCTGCATCCTTTTTCACCGCCCATTGCCTTAATAACTTTCCTATTAAAGCCTGAAATTAAATATTCACCTTTTAAATTTTGGCAATTTTGTACAGCTTGCGGGCAAATATTGTATGGGGATGCATTTATTACTGCCTCTATATCGATAATTTTCCTGTCATCATCTAGAGTTAATCTAACAGCCATGTCATGAAGTGGCTCTCCAGCACTTATATAGCCTCTATGCATATTTTCAAATGAATAGGTTTTACTATCAACTAGGAAAACCTCAACGTCCCAAAGCCCATCATCTCTTTTATAGCCCTTTCCTTCGATGACTCTATTATGTTTTAAATCTCGCTTTGCTGGCCTAGATAGCATTTATTTATTATCCTTTTAAAATTCGACTTTTCGATTTAGCGTATTGCTTTTCTAATTCTAACACTAAATCTTCAACACTTGGAACGTTGGAGATAGAACCAACTCCCTGCCCTGCTGAAAAAATATCACGCCACCTTTTAGCAGTAACCTTACTGATATCAAAATCTACTTTAAGTTTTTGCTTTATTAGGGGCATTATCATTTTCTTTAAATCACCCAATGTTTGCTTAATTCCTCCTTCATTAGGAGAAATTCCAGCATTTTTTAGTGATTGCTCAAGCCAGTTGCCATTAACACCAGTAATTTTATTAGACTTAATAATATCACTTGCTGAGGCATTAAGTATCATCTCTTTATACTCCTCAGTGGCATCACTTTCTTTAGTAGCAATAAAGCGAGTTCCCATATAAGCCATATCAGCACCCATAGCCTGGATTGCCAAGATTGAATCGCCTGAGCTGATACTTCCACCGACAATGATCATGCCATCAAAGATCTCTCTCACCTCAGACACAAAAGCAAATGGTGACAATTCACCAGTATGCCCGCCTGCACCATTACAAACCAATATTAATCCGTCAACTCCAGCATCGATTGCTTTTTTTGAGTGGTATAAATTAATGACATCTGAAAAAACTAACCCACCATATTTGTGGACTTTTTCAACAACCTCTTTGGGGTTACCCAGTGAAGTAATTACAATTGGTGGCTGATGCTTAAGAATTAAATCTAGGTCATCATTGCTCCGAGCATACATTTTACTAACAATAAGATTAACCGCCCAAGGAAGTGCTTCTTTGCCTGAACCTAAAGCTTGAGTTATTTCAGAAAAAGTTTGATCCAGTGCTTCTAATGTTCGACAATTAGCTGACGGAAATGACCCAACAATTCCTGCCTTTGATGATGCAATAACAAGTCTTGCATTGGATACAATGAACATTGGTGACTGAATGATTGGTAGTCTTAGCTTACTGATAAAATTTTGTGTTTTCATCTAATTTCTTATATTTTTAAGTATGCCTGCAGCGCCCATACCAGTTCCAATACACATTGTGACCATACCATAATCAATATTTTCTCTTTGCATAGCTGATACTAGAGTAGCAATCCTTATAGCACCTGTAGCCCCTAAGGGATGACCTAGGGCAATTGCGCCACCAAGTGGGTTGACTTTTTTAGGATCAAGGCCCAACTCTTGAATTACAGCTAATGATTGCGCAGCAAAAGCCTCATTGAGCTCAATCCAGCCAATATCATCCTGACTTAATCCTGTTGATTTTAAAACTTTAGGAATTGCTTTGACTGGCCCAATTCCCATAATTTCTGCAGGAACACCTGCAACTGAAAAGCCCATGAACTCAGCTTTTGGTGTTAGATTGTATTTTTCAACAGCCTCTTCGCTAGCAACAAGAACTGCAGCAGCAGCATCAGACATTTGTGAGCTATTTCCTGCAGTAACTGAACCATCCTGAGCAAATACAGTTCTTAATTTAGCCAAAACTTCAAGACTTGTATCTTCTCTTGGACCTTCATCCATAGATACAACATTAGAACGAGTCGTGTATTCATTGGAAGTAGTTGAGTATCCATTTTCAACAGTTGTTATCGGTGATATTTCATTTGAAAATGAACCATTACTATTTGCAAGAATAGCTTTTTGGTGACTTTCAAATGCAAATTCATCTTGAGCTTCTCTTGATATTTTATATTTTTGTACTACTTTTTCTGCTGTTAATCCCATTCCATAGGCTATAGAAATATTTTCATCTGATAAAATTTTAGGATTCATAGAAGGTTTGAAGCCAGTCATAGGAACGCTGCTCATACTCTCCACGCCAGCTGCTATCACTAAATCAGCTGAGCCCGATTTTATTAAGTCAGCGGCATTGGATACCGACTGAAGTCCTGATGAGCAGAACCTATTTAAAGTGTACGCAGGCGTTGAATCTGGCAGGCCAGCAAGTAATGTTGCAATGCGAGCAATGTTTAGCCCTTGTGGGCCCTCTGGCATTGCACAGCCAACAATAATGTCATCAATATTTTTATTAATTTCTTCACTAGCATCCGATGCTTTTAATACACTTTGTATTGCATGAATTAATAAGTCATCTGCTCTAGTTTTAGACAATAAACCCCTTACTTTTCCAACTGGAGTCCTTTTTGCATCAATAATATAAGCTTTTCTCATAATGTTCTCCAGTTAATTTCGAAGTGGCTTGCTATTTCTTAGCATAAACTCAATTCTTTCTTGCGTTTTCTGAGTGCCTAAAAGTTCGATAAAATACTTCCTCTCAAGATCTAATAGCATTTGCGAATTCACTGTTGTATTTTCTTCAACTTCAGAGCCAGTCATTACTTTCGCCAAAGAGGTTATACAATACTTATCATGATCTGACATAAAGTGCCCTTCATAAAGGTTGGCAATTTGCGCCATAATGTTCGCATACCCAGCTTTTCCAACTACTTTAAATGTTGAATCTAAAGGAGATTTAAATCCAGATTCTAGTAATGCCATTGCTTGTTGCTTTGCAACATAAAGTAACTCGTTTGGATTAGCAATAATTACATCATCATTTTTTAAATAGCCCATTTCTTTTGCCTCTAAAGCACTTGCTGAAACTTTTGCCATGGCAATTTGCTCAAAATGCTTAGAAAGCAAAGGAAATATATCATCTGTTTCTTTATTAAGAAATGCCCTTAAAGCCATTTCCTTACTTCCACAGCCCGCTGGTAAGGCGCCAATACCAACTTCTACAAGGCCAATATAAGAATTCATTGAGGCTACTACTTTGTTGCAATGTAATAAAAGCTCACAGCCTCCACCAAGTGCAAGTCCATCAACTGCAGCTACTGTTACTATTTTGCCATGCTTTAAGCGCATCAATAATTCTTGCAGCATAGCTACTGTTTTTTTAATGGAATAAAGCTTACCAAGCTTAGGAAGCCCTGGATTCATAACTTCAAACGCCTTCTTTTTAGCTTTAGAGGCAACTCCTGGATCTTTTTCTAGTAGGCCTAGTTTAATAGCAGAAATTATTTCATATAGATTGGCTCCAGCACAAAAATGCTCTTGCTCCTGCTTAAAAATTAAAGCATGAAAACCATTTTCTTCAAGATAATCAAGGCACTTTGGTAGCTCAATTAAAACGTTTGAACTTAAAACATTCATTTTTGTTTTAAAAGAAACGCTAGCAATACCATCACCAATATCGAGTAACTTAGTTGCCTCGCCCTCGAGCAAAATATTTTGGTTATATTGCTTTTCACCCTGCAAAAGAGATTTATGTATATGCCTTTCATAAACTGGATGAGATGATCTTGGAATATATTGATTCTTATTTGGATCAAAAGCTCCATCATCAGAATAAACAAAATCTTTATCCATAGCCCAATTTGGAAGGGGCTCTTGAGAAAGAGTTTTACCACCACTAATATCAATATTCAAGGCCTCTCTAACCTTAATCCAGCCAGTAAGCTGGACTTGCTCGAAGATGCCTTTCTGCCAAGCAAAGCCTGACTTTAATGCAAGATCAACACACCTTACTGTTTCAGCCACATGCTCTAAATGGAAAGAGGCGTAGTGAAAAACATCACGATGTACTGACCATAAAAATTGTGCTTGTGGATCGTCAGATTTGGAAAGCTCTAATAATGAGTTCTCAATATTCCCATTATCTTTGAGTATTTTCTTGACCGTTGAACTAATAGTTTTATCTGAGAGTCTATATTCTCCAGTAGCTGGATCATAAACATTTATATTCTTTCCTACTTTCTCATATATACCTTTTTTAGTCTTACTTCCTAATGACCCTTTTTCAATTAAATGATCAATCCAATCAGGCAATTTAAATAATTCAACCCATGGATCATCCTTGGCATTTTCATAAATATTTTTTACAACATTTGACATCACATCAAGACCAACAACATCTAGAGTTCTGAATGTAGCACTAGCCGGCCTTCCAACCCTCTTGCCAGTTAGTGCATCAACTGTATCAGCAGATAAAGAGAAATTTTCAGCATGCTTTAATACAGCCAAAAAAGAAAAAACGCCTATTCTGTTAGCAATAAAAGCAGGACTATCTTTCGCATAAACAACTTCCTTTCCCAATGCCGAGGTAATAAATCCTTCAGCTATATGAAGTAACTTTTCATCACTAAATGAAGTTCGTATTAATTCAACAAGTGGTAAATATCTAGGTGGATTAAAAAAGTGAACTCCAAAAATTCTACTTCTCAAACTTTCAGGTGAGTGCTCAGCAATTTTTTGAATTGATAACCCAGAAGTATTTGTTACGAGCACTGCATGATCATTTACATAAGGAGCTATTTTCAAGAAAAGTTGTTTTTTGATATCAATATTTTCGACAATTGACTCTATTATGAAATCACATTTTGACAGGGTATCTAGATTTTCATAAGTTGAGGTCTTAATTAAGCTCGCTATTGAGGGGCTTGCAAATGGCGTAGGTTTCAATTTTTTCATCATAGCGAGCGATTTCAATAGCGCCTCTTTACTTGTATCAAACATAACTACATCAAACCCTAAGTTTGCGAAGTGAGCAGCTATTTGCCCACCCATGGTTCCCGAGCCAAGAACGGCAATCTTGCTAAAGGATTTATCAAAATATTGTTTCATAGTTTTCCTATATATTTAATTCTATAAATTTTCAAAATCATCCACTTTTAGTGCTTCAAGAAGAGTGTCATTCCATCTAAGCCAATTTTCTTTATCTTTAGTGGTTAAAGTTTTATTATCAACAAGCCCTTGCAGCCAAAACTCTAAGGTAATACTTGGCTGATACTTGTATCCTGCTTTTTTGGCTTTGTCTCTGAGCACTTTTAATTTAATCCCAGCCTCATACCCCTGAAATAAAATATAGAAAGGGTGGCCAGGTTTTTCTCTTAAGTTGGAGCAAATACATGTAGATAAGTTGTCAATCAACCAGTCAATATCAGTAATAGAATTTGAAGTAGCAATGATTAATTTGTCATTAATTTTATCGCTAGTGACTGAAAAAGGAAAAAGGAAAAATCTTATTATTGTCTTAACGACTCTATTCACTGGCATACTTTCTATATTTTCTCGCATCGCAAAATCAGCCTCTTTAACTAAAGTAAGAACTGATAATTTAAGAATACTTTCAATATTATCGTCATTTTGAAATTTCTCCTCATAAAGCTTTATGCATGAACTTATTTCATACATTGCAGAAATTGCATCGGCAAATCGGCCAGAAACCATCTCTTTTCTTTTTAAAGAGCCACCTAACAATAAAGAGGCAATATCGGTTAAGACGGCAAACTTTGCAGATAAAACTGATAAGCTTCTGTAGTAAGGCTTTGTCGTTTTATTACCATAAGGTTTTGCCAATCTGCCTCTAGTCCAAGCATAGACAATTGCTCTAGCAATGTTATTAATAAAACTTCCAACATGAGTTACTAGAGCTTTATCAAAATTCTTAATTGCATTCTTCCCGTCATCATGAAGCGCTGTTAATTCATCTAATAATGTTTTGTGACACCTAACAAGTCCCTGTCCAAAAATCATTAAGCTTCTAGTTAGAATATTTGCGCCTTCAACAGTAATCGCAACTGGAGCACCAGAATAGACATTTGAAACATAATTTCTTTTGCCTTGCATTACTCCTCTTCCACCATGAACATCCATTGCATCTATTGAAGAATTTTGCAATAACTGAGTGTTTCTATATTTCACTATTGCTGAAATAATCGATGGTCGATGTCCAGCATCAAGCGCCCAAGTAGAAAGGTTAATGTTTGCAGTTGCTCGAAATGCATTTGTCGCAAGATTCGATAATTTCTCTTGGATTCCCTCCATTTTCGAAATTGGAATTCCAAACTGCTCACGAGTTTGTGCATAGGTACTCGTAGTTAAAAGCATAGCCTGAGTGGCAGATGCCCCAGTTACAGGCAATGATATTCCTCTACCAACACTTAGGCACTCCATAAGCATTCTCCACCCATGGCCAATCATTTTTTCACCACCAATTACCCAGTCCATTGGTATAAAAACATCTTTACCATAAATAGGGCCATTTTGAAATGGCTCACCAATTGGACGATGGCGTGTTCCTATACTTAAGCCCTCAGTTTTTCGTGGAATAAGTGCGCACGTAATTCCTAAATCATTTTTCTTATAAAGAGGGTGATCAGCTGGTAGTAAATTATCAGGGTCATATGCCTTAAAAGCCAAACCTATAACTGTAGCAATAGGTGCAAGGGTTATATAGCGCTTTTCCCAATTTAACCTTAGACCCAATACTTTATTACCTTCGTGCTCACCATAACATACTATCCCATTATCGACCAGAGAGCCTGCATCAGAACCAGCAACTGTAGACGTTAGTCCAAAGCATGGTACTTCTTTTCCTTTGGCTAAACGTGGCAAGTAATGTTGTTTTTGCTCTTCGGTCCCATACTTTAATAACAGCTCACCAGGTCCTAAAGAATTTGGAACCATAACCGAAATTCCCAAAAATTGTGAAGCCGATGAAAGCCTTCCTACAATTATGGCATGCGCGAAATGAGAAAAACCGAGTCCATTAAATTCTTTTGGAATAATCAAGCCCAAGAATCCCTTATCAAATATATACTGCCATACCTCTTTAGGCAAATCTTCACTGGAAACAATTTCGTAAGAATCGACCATACCACAAAGGGTTTCAACCTCATTATCAACAAAACTTTGCTCCTCATCGGTCAAATCAGTTGCCTCAAGCTCTGAAAGCTTCTTCCAATCAGGATTACCTTGAAATAACTCAGCATCCCACCAAACACTTCCTGCTTCAAGTGCAATACTTTCCGTTAACCCAATTGGAGGAAGGGATTTACGCATTGACTTATAAAGCGGTTTAGTAAATAGCAATAATCTAACACTTGGAACTATTAGTACACCTAAAGCTAAAAGAAAAAGAAGTAAAAGTTGAGCGCCAAAATGCTCGGCAATTACAGCGCCTGGATATGTCAAACCCACTGCAATTAGCCACAATTGCCATGGCTTAATTTGAAACCTCACTAAAGCTACTAGTATTAATACAATAGAAAGAAAGAAAGAAAGAAGTGAATATTGAAATATAGTTTCGAGCATAGCAATTAATCCTTATTTAAAGCGTTGTCGTAAATAAATTATTAAAATAACAATTGAATAACTAGTATAGTTATAAAAAATAAATGTAAGTTATCATAATATAATAAAATATTAACATTTTATAATGCTTTATTTTCTAAAGATTGTGACTTTTATCTTAATTTTATGTTGAATTAGTATGAATACAAATAGTGCAGTTTGGCGATCAATTCTAAGATTACAACAAATTTACCCAGAAAAAGTAAATGAAATTTGTATCAGAATTGGACTATCAAAAAATATGCTATTAAATCCAAATTTATCACTACCAATTGATATTTTTTTAAACTTTTTTATCGCGGCCGAATCAGTTTTTAATGATGAGCTAATCTCAATAAATTATGCTCGATTAGCTCAAATAAGGCCTAACTATGCTGAAGCGTTTGGATTGATGTTTGTATATTCTAGGCACTTAAAAGAGGGCTTTAAGCTATTGCAAACTTATATAAATATTGAATTAGAAGGCATTAATTTTGTAATTAGGGAAGATCTCAATGAAGTTAAAGTGCTATTTATTGCAAACCCAAAGATTCAGCATTCATCTATTTATGAGAATCTATGCCTTTCCATACTTGCTGCCTTTATTAGGTCTAAAAGATTCCCAATTAGATGCATTAATACAAAGATTCATACCTCTGGAGGAGCCATAAAAGAAAAATCAGTTTTTAGTTGCCCAATTAACTCTCAAAGTACAGAAACATCAATTGTAATTAGCAAAAAAAATTATTTAAAAAAGAATACTCTCTCAAACACGAAGCTTGTTGATTACTTAAAGTCAATTGCGCAAGAAAAAATCGATAAAAAGGTTAGTAAGGTTAATCTTATTGAAAATATTGAAGTACTGATGAATAATTATGTAAATTATTATAGTAATATCAATATTCAAGAAATTTCAGATCAGCTTGGTGTCAGTACTATCCAGCTTCGCTATCAATTATCAAAAGAAAACACAACGTTTCGAAAGGTTCTAAATAACTTCAAGCTCAAAAAAGCCAAAAATATGCTTCACAAAGGTCTTTCGGTTAAAGTAATTTCATATCAACTTGGCTACTCAGATCCCTCTTCATTTATTCGTTGGTTTATTGGCCAGACTAAATTAACGCCAACAACATTTAAAACAACTAATAAAGATTAAAGCGCTAAGAGATTGGCATTACCGCCAGATGCCGTTGTATCTTCTGTAATGACACGCTCATTAACTAATTGCCATGTCTCGTAAAGAGAACTCATAACTGGGGTAATCGCTGAGCGCTGATTAACTATTAACTTTTCCACTGACATCAAATTACCAAAAAATAATATTACTTTATACGATTCACTTTTCATCAACTTCAGGCTTGGTCCGTTAACCAATCTAAATATACTCTCTTTACCAAAGCCAAGCGTAATCAGAGAGTTATATTCATCTTCTTTAATAAGACTAACAACGCTATTTCCTAATACAAGAGCTAGTAAAGTCTGCTTAAGTGCATCAATAGCAGTTGGACCAAGGCATAATGCTGTTCCTTTTGGTTTATATCTAATACTATTTGATTCACCAGTTGGCCCAGGCAAGGAAACCTTAGTTGCGTGTTTAGCTATTTCATCATGCAGAAAGTCAAAGAAATCACTTTCAATGAATGAAAACTGGTTTTTCATTTTAGGTATCAAATCTTCATTTATTAGGATGTTCGGCAAAATCAAATTATTAACTTGTGCATTCCCATAAAGTTTAAGTTCATGATCGGTTGTCTTAGTTGAGGCTATGCTCTGGCTGTATCCATGAAGTGAACTTGGCCCTCCTGCTTTAGGGCCAGTTCCCGACAAGCCCTCTCCTCCAAAAGGTTGAGATCCAACAACAGCACCAATTTGATTTCGATTCACATAGATATTCCCAGCATTAACTCTGGACGTAATTTCCTCAACTTGCTTGTCAATTCTGGAATGTATACCAAACGTTAATCCAAAGCCTTTTGCATTTAATTGATCAATCATATACTCCAAATCATCACTTTTGTATGAAATAACATGAAGGATTGGACCAAAAAACTCTTCATTGATTTCATCAATTGATTTAAGATTAATAATTGTTGGAGTTACATAATAGCCAGTCTTAAGATCACATTGAATATCTTTAATTATTTGATTTCTTTTTCTAGATTTTTCAATATAGCTTTGAAGTTTTACTTGTGCTTCACGATTTATAACTGGACCGCAATCGGTAGAGAGGTGTTTAGGATTTCCAATACGGAGCTCCATCATTGCGCCCTGAATCATCTTTAGGGTTTCATCAAAGCACTCTTCCTGAATCATTAGTATCCTAAGCGCAGAACAACGTTGCCCTGCACTTTTAAATGCTCCATCAATGACATCTCTTGTTACCTGTTCGCATAAAGCGGTTGAGTCTACTACCATTGCATTTAGGCCGCCAGTTTCAGCAATAACCCTTGCCCCTGGATTTCCATTTTTAATTAGGTTGTGTTTGATTTGTTTTGCTACAGCTGATGAGCCTGTAAAGGCTACACCAGAAATTATTGAACTGTTAGTTAGGTAAGAGCCAACATCTGAACCCTTTCCTAAGCAAAGCTGAAATACTCCTAAAGGAATTCCGGCCTCAATTAATAACTCACTTGCTCTATAGGCTATTAAAGAGGTACTCTCAGCAGGCTTAGCAATTACAACATTTCCAGCAGCAAGCGCAGCAGCGACCTGGCCTGTAAAAATTGCCAAAGGAAAGTTCCACGGGCTAATACAAACAAAAACTCCCATGGCTTGTCTTTTATTAGGAATTATATTATGTGCTAAGTTGGAATAATAACGTAAAAAATCAACCGCCTCTCTAACCTCATCAATGGCATCTTGATAAGTCTTTCCAGCCTCTCGCATTGCAAGGGCCATCAATTCAAATTGGTTTTCTTCATAGAGTACAGCGGCTCTATTTAAACTCTCAAGAATTCTATCTGGGTCATGAGAATTTAAATTAAATGCATTTTGTGCAGTTATTAAGCAACGATCTAACTGTAATTGATTTGCATAAAGCAAACTCCCCACAATATCAGAAGTATCAGATGGATTTTTTACTTCTTCTTGATTAGAGTCCTCTAGGGCTATCCCAGAAATCATTGATTTTGCTTGCCACTTTTTCTTTAACCAAGGTTCTTGAGATTGAAATAGTAAATCAACTTCATTCTGCTCAGTCAGCATAATACTTGATGAGTTTTGTCGGATATCTTTAAAAATGTCTTTTGGAAGTGGGATTTCTGAATGAGAGTTATTAGTATCTTTTTCAACTTCAGAAAAAACATCTATTGCTAAGCTTTCTGGCTTAATGTTCTCATCAAATAAATGATTAATAAAGGAACTATTGGCTCCATTCTCTAACAATCGTCTCATTAGATAAGCCAACAACTCCTTATGACTTCCAATTGGTGCGTATACCCTTGAAAGGACATTATATTTATTTTTTATATGGATATGAAGAGACTCGCCCATACCATGAAGTCTTTGTACCTCAAATCCAACATTATCTCCAGCAATTTCGCAAACGCTGACTAATGAATGTGCATTATGACTAGCAAATTGGGGATAGATAAAATTCCTCATCAAAAGTAGTTTTTGAGCGCACACTAAGAATGAATAGTCAGTATTTATTTTTTTTGTAAAAACTGGATAATCAACTTCTCCCATAACTTGGGCTTTCTTAATTTCACTATCCCAATATGCCCCTTTGACTAGCCTTACCATTATCTTTAAATCATATTTTTTGCAGCTTTGGTGAAGCCAATCAATTACATATGGTGAACGCTTTTGATAAGCCTGAACTACCACTCCAAATCCTTGCCATGAGGTATTTGAAATCGAATCCATAATTCGATCAATAACGTCCAATGAGAGGTCTAAGCGCTCAGCCTCTTCGGCGTCAATATTAATTCCTATATTATATTTTTGAGCAATATTTACGAGCTCAATTATCCGAGGTAGTAATTCAGAGAGAACTCTCTCTCTGTGCATAAAGTCATATTTAGGATGAAGCGCAGAAAGTTTTACCGATATTCCATCAGCCTCAAATACATTTTTTGATTGCCTATGCTTTCCAATTTCTATTAATGCATTCTTGTAAGATAAAAAATACTTGTCAGCATCTGCCATAGTCCAAGCAGCTTCTCCAAGCATGTCAAATGAATACAAACCATTTTTAGCCTTACTTGATTTAATTGCAATTTTAATATTTTCAGCAAAGACAAACTGCTTGGCAAAAAATTGCATCACATTGTTTGCACTAAACCGAATACCGGGCCTCGATAGAATCTCTAACGCTTTTTTTATTCTATTTTTAATCTCTTTATTACTTCCATGTGCAATCATCCTATCTGCAATACTAAGAGCAATAGTTGCAATATTAACCATAGATGATTTACTGCCACCGATATGCCTGGTCCAACCCTTTCTAGCAACTTTATCAATAAATAATTTATCCCTTGTTTTATTATCTGGGACTCGAAGAAAAGCCTCAACAAGAGTCATTAATGAAAGTCCTTCATCACTTGTTAAATTATATTCAGAGATGAACAATGACAATAGATCTGGTTGATTTGAAGCTCTTAAATCTCTGATAAGATTTGAGGTCTTTTTCTGAAAATCTATTCTTTGATATACGTCTGTTTTTTCAGACAGCTTAAGTTGATCTAAGGCCTCTGCCTCTGACATTACTCTTGCATCTCTCATTTTTTTTCGAGAAGATGTGTAATCTATGTCAAATACTTTAGAAGTGTATTGATCCTGCATTCTATAAGAAATATTTTAAAATATTAATTTTAATTTATATTAAATAGTCATAATAACTATAATTTATTAATAAACATATAATTAGACTTATATATTAAAAATTAAATTATAATATATCTATTATTTTGGATTAAATAGTTATTATGCCTACTCTTGATAGTTTCGATCATAAGATTCTTACACTTCTTCAAAGTGATGGTCGAATGACCGTTACTGAATTGTCAAATCAAATTGGGTTATCTAAAACGCCTTGTTTAAATCGTATTAAAAAATTAGAGACGTCAGGTTATATCAAAGGCTATAAGGCTATTATTGATCATGAGTTAGTTGAGAATAACCATATTGCATTTGTTCAAATTAAGATGAATGACACAAAAACAGCTGCACTGAATTCATTCAATAGAGCAATTAAAGAGATATCAGAAGTAGAGCAATGTCATATGATTGCTTCAAATTTCGATTATTTATTGAAAGTTAGAACGGAAAATATGGAGAGTTATCGAAAGGTTTTAGGTGAAAAAATTTCATCACTACCAAATGTTCAGCATAGCTCAACCTTTGTAGTTATGGAAGAAATAGTAACCAGCGCTTATAGCTAGAACTAGCTTAGCTTCGCTTTAATTAATTGGGAGACATCGCCCATATCAGCTTTACCATCAAGCTGACCTTTAAGAACGCCCATTAACTTACCCATGTCTTTCATAGAGTCAGCTCCTGTTTCAGAAATAGCTTTAATAACTGCAGCTTCAACTTCATCTCTACTTAGCTGCTTTGGCATGTAGTTATTTATAATTAAAAGCTCTGCTTCTTCAATATCAACTAAGTCAGTTCTTCCAGCATCTGAAAATTGTGATATGGAATCCTTACGCTGCTTGACCATTTTTTGAATAACAGATAAAGCCTGCTCATCAGTCAATTCAATGCGCTCATCTATTTCTTTTTGTTTGATTGCCCCAAGAATCATACGAATTGCTTTGAGGGCTTCTTTGTCTTTAGCCTTCATTGCTAACTTCATATCGTTAGTAATGAGTTGTTTTAGCTGTGACATATTTAGATTTACTTTTGCACTATAAATAGTGATTAGTACATACGTTTACGGTGAATACGATTTTTTGACATTTCTTTATGAGTTCTTTTAACTGCAGCAGCTTTTTTGCGCTTATTAACCCACGTAGGCTTCTCAAAATACTCCTTTTTCCTAACATCTGTAATAACACCGGCTCTATCACAAAGACGTCTAAAACGACGAAGTGCAATATCAAATGGCTCGTTCTCTCTTACTTTAATTGCTGGCATATAGTAATTCCTTTATGATTCTTTTTTTGTCGCTTTAGCTTTAGTTTCTTTTTTAGGTGCAGCAGCTTTAGTTTCTTTTTTAGGTGCAGCAGCTTTAGTTTCTTTTTTAGGTGCAGCAGCTTTAGTTTCTTTTTTAGGTGCAGCAGCTTTAGTTTCTTTCTTAGGTGCAGCAGCTTTAGTTTCTTTCTTAGGTGCAGCAGCTTTAGTTTCTTTCTTAGGTGCAGCAGCTTTAGTTTCTTTCTTAGGTGCAGCAGCTTTAGTTTCTTTCTTAGGTGCCTCAACAACAACATCTTCTTGACCTTCAAAATCAACTAATTGAACTAATGCCATTGGAGCTTTATCGCCCGTACGAAAACCTGCTTTTAAAATACGTATATATCCACCTGGACGGTCATGATAAAAAGGACCCAATTGCGTAAACAACTTAGCAACCATTGCATCATCTCTTAGTTTAGAGAAAATATGACGACGATTAGCAACGCTATCTGCCTTGGCTCTTGTGATTAACGGCTCAATAACACGCCTTAATTCTTTCGCTTTAGGAAGTGTTGTTTTAATTGTTTCATGCAGAATTAATGAATTGGCCATATTCTTAAACATGGCTTTTCTATGCGATGAATTTCTATTTAATTGTCTACCTGACTTTCTGTGTCTCATTATTTTTCCTTATTCACTCATTAAGTCAACTGGTGGCCAGTTTTCAATCTCTGTACCAAGCTCTAAATTTTTCTCAGTCAAAACTTCTTTAATTTCATTAAGTGACTTACGACCCAAGTTTGGAGTTCTAAGTAGGTCTTGCTCTGATTTTTGAATCAAGTCACCAATATAATAGATTTGTTCGGCTTTCAAACAGTTTGCAGAGCGCACTGTTAGTTCAAGCTCATCAACAGCCGATAAATACATTGGAGGGAAGTCATCTGAAGTTGGTTGTGGCTCTTCTTCGATTACTGGCTCTAACTCAACAAATGACGATAGCTGATCTTGAAGAATTGTAGCAGCTCTCTTAACAGCATCTTCAGCGTTAACTGAACCATTAGTTTCAATAACGATATTCAGCCTATCTAGATTCACTTTTTGCTCAACTCTTGCAGACTCAACTGTAAAACTAACTCTTTTGACTGGAGAAAAACTTGCATCTAATTGAATACTTCCAATTGTTTCAGAATCAACTGATCTAGCGACAGCAACATCATAACCAACACCAGTTCCAATAACAACAGTCATTCTAATTTTTCCACCTTCATTAACAGTGGCTATTACTTTCTCGGGATTAAATACAGAAACATCTGTACCATTTGCCTCAATATCTGCAACTGTAAGTTCACATGGACCTTGTTTTTCAATAATAACTGTAGCGCTATCACTTGAATTTAGGCCAATAGAAGCTTCTTTAAGATTGAGAAGTATATCTAGAACGTCTTCTTGAACACCTTCAATCGTTGAAAATTCATGCATTACACCATCAATTGCGACTTCTGTGATCGCAGAACCAACCATAGAAGATAATAATGTTCTTCTAATTGAATTTCCTAAAGTATGGCCAAAACCTCTTTCAAAAGGCTCTAGAACAACACGATATTCGTTTTTAGACAACTCAACTGAATCTACTAGTTTTGGTTTTAGAAAATCTCTTGCACTTCCTTGCATATTTAATTCCTATTTAGAATACAATTCAACGATTAATTGCTCTGAAATATCTGAAGATAATTCATCGCGAGCAGGTACATTTTTAAAAACACCTTTCAATGCTTTGTTATCAACATCCAACCACTCAGATAATCCACTCTGACCAGAAATTTCAAGTGCTAGTTGAATTCTGCTTTGTTTTTTTGCTTTTTCTCGGACAGAGATTTCATCATTTGCACTAACTTGGAAAGAGGGTATATTAACTAATTTTCCATTTACTACAATTGACTTATGAGACACTAACTGTCTAGCTTCTGCACGAGTAGAGGCGAAACCCATTCTGTAAACAACATTATCCAGGCGACACTCAAGAAGTGATAATAAATTTTCACCCGTTGGTCCTTTTTTTGCACTAGCTTTTTTATAGTAAAGACTAAACTGCTTTTCTAAGACACCATAGATACGTCTAACTTTTTGCTTTTCACGAAGTTGTAAACCATATTCACTGCCTTTTTGACGACGCGCGTTTGCACCATGTACTCCAGGAAGTTGTGTTAATTTACATTTAGAATCGATAGATCGAATTCCACTTTTAAGCTCTAAGTCAACACCTTCACGGCGAGCTAGCTTACATGTAGGACCTGTATATCTTGCCATAATTTATCCTTATACTCTACGTTTCTTAGAAGGACGACAACCATTATGAGGTATAGGCGTCACATCTGTTATTGATTGAATTTTTAACCCTTGTGCATTCAAGCCTCGAATAGCAGAGTCACGACCTGGGCCTGGACCTTTAACTCGAACTTCTACATTTTTCATTCCAAAAGCTTGTGCTTTTTCACCGCAATTACCAGCAGCGACTTGTGCAGCAAACGGAGTAGACTTTCTAGAACCTCTAAAACCCGCACCACCTGAAGTTGCCCAACATAGTGTGTTGCCGTGACGATCTGTAATCATCACAATAGTGTTATTAAAAGTTGCATGAATATGTGCAATACCGTCAGAGACGATTTTCTTAGACTTCTTTTTAACTGTTTGCTCTTTTGCCATAGTAACTATATGCCTTAATTATTTGATTAAACGACGCGGACCCTTTCGAGTTCTAGCGTTTGTTTTAGTTCTTTGACCGCGTAAAGGTAATCCCTTTCTATGGCGAATACCACGATAGCAGCCTAAATCTCTAAGACGCTTTATATTCATAGCAACTTCACGACGCAAGTCCCCTTCAACTTCAAATTGAGAGATTGCTGTACGAATTGACTCTAACTGATCTTCAGTTAATGCAGATACCTTCGTACTCGTCTCTAACTTTAGTGTTTTACAAATTAACTTTGATCTAGTTTCTCCAATACCAAAAATTGATTGTAAACCAATTACAATATGCTTGTTTGTTGGAATATTTATGCCTGCAATACGTGCCATATACTCTACCTATGCCTCAAAAAATTATATTTTTGAATGGATATTTCCATTCAAAATTTTAAAGTTGAAAAATCGTGCAATTTTACTTTGTAAATCAACGTCTGTCAATGTAATCAACCTTGTCTTTGTTTATGGCGAGGTTCTTTACATATGACACGAATCACTCCATGTCTCTTAATAATTTTGCAATCCTTGCAAATTTTTTTCACTGATGCTCTTACTTTCATAACTTACCCTTACTTTAAATTTGCTTTACGCATTAAACCATCATATTGATTAGACATCATATGAGATTGCGCTTGTGCTATAAAATCCATTACTACAACTACGATAATCAAAAGACTAGTACCACCAAAGTAGAACGGAACATTCCAATATAAAATTAAAAACTCTGGAAGTAAGCATACTGCTGTTATGTAAATAGCTCCCACTGCTGTTAACCTGGAAGTAACGGCGTCGATATAGTCTGCTGATTGCTGTCCAGGTCTAATTCCTGGAATAAAACCACCTGATTTCCTTAAGTTGTCTGCTGTATCTTTTGCATTAAAAGTTAGAGCAGTATAGAAAAATGTAAAAAAGATAATGGCTGCGCCATAAAAAATTATATACAGAGGTTGTCCAGGTGAAATACTTGACGTAATGTCTGCTAACCAACCCATCCCCTCAGATTGAGAAAACCAACCACCTAAAGTTGCAGGAAATAGAATAATACTCGAGGCAAATATTGGCGGTATTACTCCTGCCATATTGATCTTAAGTGGCAAATAAGAAGTCTGACCGCCGACCATTTTTCGTCCCTGTTGTCTCTTTGCATAATTAACTGCAATTCTTCTTTGCCCACGCTCCATGAAAACAACAAAGGCCATAACTAAAACAACCATTGCTAGCATTAATACTACGACAAATACACTTAATTCTCCAGTACCTACCATACTAAGTGTGTTTCCAAATGAAGAAGGTAATCCTGCAACAATACCCGCAAAAATTATCATCGAGATTCCGTTTCCAATTCCTTTTTCACTAATCTGTTCTCCAAGCCACATCAAGAATAAAGTACCAGTAGTTAATGTAACTACTGTAACAAAACTAAATGTTAGACCAGGATTTGTAACTAACGCAACACCGCCACCTGATTGAGACTGAAGCGCAATTGATACACCATAAGATTGAAACACCGCTAAAAGAACTGTACCCATTCTAGTATATTGAGTAATCGTTCTTCTTCCTCGATCACCTTCTTTTTTAAGCTGTTCAAATTTTGGAACAACTGAAGTCATCAAGTTCATGATAATGGAAGAAGAAATATAAGGCATAATTCCAAGCGTAAATATCGATAAGCGCTCTAACGCGCCGCCTGAAAACATATTCATCATTCCTAATATGCCAGTTCTATTATCTTCAACGAGAGAGGCAAGCGCAGTCTGCGATATAAATGGAATCACAATATGCGTTCCAAGTCTGAAAACGATTAAAGCACCGACTAGGTATAGGATGCGTTTTAATAGATCTTCACTCATCTCATTACTCGCTTATGGTTCCTTTTGCAGCTTCAATAGCTGCCTTAGCACCTTTAGTTGGCTTAATTCCAACTAAGTTAATAGCGCGATTGATTTCACCTGACAGCATAACCTTAACTCTTAATATATTTTTAGTCACAAGGTTGTGCTTCTTAAGAACATCAATATTGATGTCAGTTTCAGTTAACTTATCAAGTTGAGATAAAGTTACCTGGGAAGTTATTATAGAAACCCTTGATGAAAAGCCAACCTTAGGCAATCTTCTTTGAAGTGGCATCTGACCACCTTCAAAACCAACCTTAGAAAATCCACCAGAACGTGATTTTTGACCTTTGTGGCCCCTGCCAGCAGTTTTACCCATTCCAGAACCTATGCCTCTTCCAACACGCTTTCTGCTAGTTTTTTCGCCTACTGCAGGCTTCAAAGTATTTAAATTCATTATTTAACCCTCTACTTTTAATAAGTAAGACACTTTATTAATCATGCCTCTTACTTCCGGCGTGTCTTCAAGAACAACCGTATGGTTAATTCTTTTTAATCCTAAACCAGTTACTGTGGCGCGATGCTTAGGAAGACGCCCATAAAAACTTTTAACTAATGTCACACTTACTGTTGGCTTTGTAGATGAAGCTTTTTTAGTAGGTGCTTTTTTTGTTTCAACTACATTAGTAGCCTCAACTTTCTTATCAGCAACTTTTTTAGGAGCTGCTTTTTTAGGAGCTGCTTTTTTAGGGGCTGCTTTGATATCTACTTTTTTCTCAGCCATCAGACCTCTCCAGTAATTTGTTCAACTGTTTTGCCGCGCTTTGCAGCAACTATTTGTGGCGATGACATTTGAGTTAAACCTTCAACAGTTGCCCTAACAACACTAATTGGGTTACGAGTACCATTACACTTTGCCAAAATATTATGCACACCAACTGCCTCTAAAACACTACGCATTGGTCCGCCAGCAATCACACCTGTACCTTCAGATGCCGGCTGCATATAAACTTTAGCAGCTCCAACAGATGATGTAATAGGGTAGTGCAATGTTCCATTTACTAATGGGACTGGCTTCATTGCTCTTTTAGCTTTTTCCATTGCTTTTTGAATAGCTAAAGGAACTTCACGCGCTTTTCCAGTTCCATACCCAACTTTTCCGTTTCCATCACCAACTACCACTAGAGCAGAAAAACCAAAAATTCTACCGCCTTTAACAACTTTCACTACGCGTCGAATATTAACCAGCTTTTCGATGAATTCGCTTTCTTCTTTATAATTATTTCTTTTATTATCAGCCATTCTTTAAACCTTAAGTTTACTTAATTAAAAATCTAATCCGCCTTCTCTTGCCGCTTCAGCAAGGGCTTTTACTCGTCCGTGATACTTAAATCCAGAACGATCAAATGCGACTTTAGAAACTTTAGCTTTTTTAGCAGCCTTTGCTATCAAATCTCCCACCTTTGAAGCAGCTTCAACATTTCCACCATTCTTCATTTTCAAAGATATGCTTGATGCAGAAGCTAACGTTTTCGTGCCACAACCACTAATAATCTGAGCATATATATGCTGAGAAGATTTGAATACACATAAACGCTCAACATCTCTTTCAGCATGCTTTGCTCTAAATTTTGTTGCTCTTCTTAAACGAGCATCTTTTTTTGATAATTTCATTTAACTACCTTTAATCTATTATTTTTTCTTAGCAGCTTTACGAACAACCTGCTCATCTGTATAGCGAACACCTTTACCTTTATATGGCTCTGGTGGACGGAATGCTCTAATTTCTGCTGCGGCTTGACCAACTTTCTGCTTATCAATACCTTTAACAATAACCTCTGTCTGCGAAGGAGTTTCAACAGAAATACCTTCAGGCAAGTTATAGTTAACTGGGTGAGAAAAACCTAAAGTTAAGTTTAATACTTTACCTTGCGCTTTAGCACGATAACCAACTCCAATTAGGGTTAACTTCTTCTCCCAGCCTTCGGTAACACCTTTAATTAAATTTGCTGTATTTGCTCTTACTGTTCCAGCTTGAGCCCATGCGCCTTTTTGTTCTTTCTTACTCACTTCATTTGGCTCAAAGGTTAATACATTATCGTTATTAGAAACAAGGACTGCTGAATTAACATGCATTGTCATTTCACCAAGTTTTCCTTTGACCGAAATTAATCCTTCAGCTTGGGTAATATTTACGCCTTCAGGGATTGTAATTGGTGCTTTTGCAATTCTAGACATTCTTAATCTCCAATATTATGAAACACTGCACAAAACTTCACCACCAATATTTTGGGCTTTGGCAGCTTGACCTGTCATCACACCTTTTGGTGTTGAAACAATGACAATACCTAAACCATTCATAATTCTTGGCATCTCATCTTTGCTTGCATAATGTCTTAAGCTAGGCTTAGAAATTCTGTTTAAGGATTCAATAACTGGTTGGTCATCAAAATATTTTAATTTTATTACTAACGTTTTGTTAGCAGCTTTATCACCTTCAATAGCAAAAGAAGTAATATAACCTTCGTCTTGCATAACACTGGCAATCGCAGACTTCAAATTTGAAGCTGGGATACTTACTTGATCTTTATTAACTGCTTGTGCATTCCTAATTCTAGTCAACATATCAGCTATTGGGTCAGACATACTCATATTAAACTCCTACCAGCTTGCTTTAGATAATCCAGGAACTTCACCATTCATAGTGCGCTCTCTGAGTTGAGATTTGGCCAAGCCAAATTTACGATAAAACCCATGAGGACGTCCTGAAAGACCGCAACGGTTTCGTTGACGAACAGGTGAAGCATCTCTTGGGAGCGATTGCAATTTAATCACCGCCTGGAAACGATCTTCATCAGAGGTATGAATACTCTTAATAATTTTTTTTAGCTCAAGGCGTTTTTCCTTGAACTTTTCAACCAACTTCGATCGCTTAAGATCTCTATTAATCATAGACTTTTTAGCCATTATTTTCTCCTTTAAATGGAAAATTAAACATCGCCAATAGTTTCTTAGCTTCTTCATCATTTTTTGCGTTGGTAGTGATTGCAATATCCATACCACGTACTTTTGTTACTTTATCAAATTCTATTTCAGGAAACACTATCTGCTCTGTAATTCCCATATTGTAGTTTCCACGCCCATCAAACGATTTATCATTAAGTCCACGAAAATCTCTAATACGAGGTATTGCAACATTCACTAAACGATCTAAAAATTCGTACATTCTTTCTTTTCTCAAAGTAACTTTACATCCAATAGCGTTACCCTCTCTGAGCTTAAAACTAGCTACTGACTTTCTTGCTAAACAAGTCATCGGCTTCTGTGAAGAAATTAGGCCAAGTTCCTCAAGAGCACTTTCTAATATTTTTTTATCACCCAATGCACTACCTAAGCCCATATTGATTGTTATTTTTTCAATCTTAGGAACAGACATTGAATTTGAAACACCTAATTCTTCCTTTAATTTAGGGAGAATTTCATTTTTGTATTGTTCTTGTAATCTAGACACTTATCACCTATTTATTTGTTATATCAAAGTACGGATTCACCGCTCGATTTGTAAAATCTCTCTTTTACACCTTTATCATCAGCCCTAACTCCAATGCGATCTGCCTTCTTTGAAGTTGGGTTATAAATTGCAACATTTGAGATACTTAATGGCATTTCCTTTTCTTCGATGCCACCTTGAATCCCTTCCTGAGGATTAGCACGAACATGTTTTTTGGCAAGGTTTAAACCTTCAACAATAACTTTTGCTCCAAGCACTTTTTTTACAGAACCAATTGAGCCCTTATCTTTTCCTGCAATAACTATTACTTCATCATTTTGCTTAATTTTCATCATTACAGAACCTCTGGTGCAAGTGAAACAATCTTCATAAACTGTGCATTTCTTAATTCACGAGTCACAGGTCCAAAAATACGTGTGCCGATTGGCTCTAACTTAGGATTTAAAAGTACTACAGCATTGTTATCAAAACGAATTCGAGATCCATCACTTCGGCGAACACCTTGAGCTGTTCGAACAACTACTGCATCATAAACATCACCTTTCTTCACTTTACCACGCGGAGATGCCTCTTTTATACTAACCTTAATAACGTCACCGATATTGGCATAACGACGCTTTGAGCCACCTAAAACTTTAATACACATTGCTTTAACACCACCACTATTGTCAGCTATGTGTAATCTTGTTTGCATTTGAATCATATTCTTCTCTCTTAAATGCTACTAGTTAATCAATATTTACAGATTTTTCAACAACTTCTACCAACGCCCAATTCTTTGTTTTCGAAAATGGCTTTGACTCAGAAACTTTTACGACATCACCAAGACCACACTCATTCTTTTCATCATGTGCGTGGACTTTTGTACTGCGCTTAATATATTTTTTATAAATTGGATGACGGACTTTGCGTTCAACTAAAACAGCAATGGTTTTGTCACGACTATTACTAACAACTGTTCCTGTTAGTGTTCTTTCTACTGAATTAGTTTCACTCATGACTTCTTCTCATTAATTATTGTTTTAATTTGGGCAATTGCTTTCTTTGTTTTACTAAGCTTTGATAAATCACTTAACTGCGAAGTACTCTGCTGCATACGCAATTCAAAGTGCTCCTTAAGCAATGTTATAAGCTGATCATTTAACTGAGACTCGTCTTGAGCTCTTAATTCTTTAACATCCATTACATTATTGTCCGTTTAATTACTGTTGTTTTGACTGGAAGTTTTGCAGCTGCTAACTCAAAAGCTTCTCTAGCAACGACTTCATCTACACCCTGCATTTCAAATAACATCTGTCCAGGCTTAATTAACGCAACCCAATATTCAACACTACCTTTACCTTTACCCATTCGAACTTCTAGGGGTTTTTTAGTAATTGGCTTATCAGGAAATACACGAATCCAAATTTTTCCTTGGCGCTTAACATGCCTAGTCATTGCACGACGTGCTGCTTCAATCTGCCTAGCAGTCATTCGACACCTTCCAGTTGCTTGCAGGCCAATATCACCAAAGCTTACATTGTGACCAGCAGCTAAACCGCGATTGCGGTTTTTCATCATTTTTCTAAATTTTGTACGTTTAGGTTGCAACATTTATTAATTCCTTTACTTCTTTACTGTTTGTTTTCCAGCACCACGCTTTGAAACTTCTTCAATAGTGCCTTTATTATGATCTAAGATTTCGCCTTTAAAAATCCATACTTTAATGCCGATAACTCCATACTGAGTATTTGCCCTATAACTACTATAGTCAACGTCAGCTCTAAATGTGTGTAACGGAACACGGCCTTCACGGTACCACTCAGATCGAGCAATTTCAGCACCATTTAATCTACCACTTACCATTATTTTAATTCCTAGAGCACCCAATCTTGTAGCATTACCTAGCACACGCTTTACTGCGCGTCGATACATCACTCGTTTTTCAAGCTGTTGTGCAATGTTCTCAGCAACTAAGCGAGCATCTAATTCTGGTTGCTTAACTTCTTCAATACTAATATGAACTGGAACGCCCATCATTTTTGATACTAGGTTCTTCAACTTCTCAATATCAGCCCCTTTTTTACCAATGACTATTCCAGGTCTAGCTGTATGAATAATAACTTTAGCTGTATTTGATAATCTTTCAATACTAATACGACTTACTGAAGCCGTTGATAATTCTTTAAACAAGAAATCTCGCACAGAAATATCAGACAACAAATATTCAGAATAGTTTTTACTACTGGCATACCACTTTGAATGCCAATCTTTTACAATTCCTAATCTAATGCCTACTGGATTTACTTTTTGACCCATAATTTTTTACTCGCTTACGCCAACACTAATGTGGCTTGATCGTTTAAGAATACGATTCGCTCTACCTTTTGCTCTTGGGCGAATACGTTTCATTGTAGAACCTTCATTTACGAAAATACTACTTACCTTTAGTTCATCTACATCTAATCCATCATTATGCTCAGCATTAGAAATCGCCGAACTTAAAACTTTTTTTACAAGTACCGCAGCTTTTTTATTGCTAAATGTCAGAATACTCAAAGCCTCTTCAACTGGCTTATTTCGAATTTGATCAGCAATTAATCTAACTTTAAAAGGTGAGATTTTTGCGTATTTATGAATTGCTTTAACTTCTATCATGATGTCACCTTATGTCTACGATTTACGGTCACCAGAGTGACTCTTGAATGTTCTTGTTACGGCAAACTCGCCTAATTTATGACCAATCATATTCTCATTAATTGAGACTGGAACATGATTACGACCATTATGTATAGCTATAGTTAGCCCAATCATTTCAGGAACAATAACTGAACGACGCGACCAAGTCTTAATTGGTTTTCTATCGTTGTTATCTTGAGCCTTTAATACTTTCTTGATTAAGTGCTCATCTACAAATGGACCTTTTCTTAGTGATCTTGCCATAATTTCCCTTTAATTTCTGCGACGTACGATAAGTTTATCAGTACGTTTATTGCTTCGTGTTTTGTATCCCTTAGTAGGAGTACCCCAAGGAGAAACTGGATGTCTACCACCACTAGTTTTTCCTTCACCACCACCATGTGGGTGATCGACTGGGTTCATTACTACACCACGAACTGTTGGTCTAACACCTCTCCAGCGTGTTGCTCCAGCCTTTCCTAATTTTCTTAAACTATGTTCAGACTTTGAAACCTGGCCAAGAGTAGCACGACATTCAGCTAGTACTTTTCTAACTTCACCTGAGCGAAGCCTAAGGGTAACGTAGTTACCTTCTTTAGCGACTAGTTGAACTGATGTACCAGCACTTCGAGCAATTTGAGCACCTTTTTGTGGCTTAAGCTCAACACAATGTATTACACTAC
Organism: Candidatus Pseudothioglobus sp. Uisw_016; assembly: GCF_048087635.1. Taxonomy (GTDB): domain Bacteria; phylum Pseudomonadota; class Gammaproteobacteria; order PS1; family Pseudothioglobaceae; genus Pseudothioglobus. The sequence continues at coordinate 1,486,294 of NZ_CP159806.1, forward strand.
CAAGTGGGATGTTACTCAAAGGCAAGGTATTCCCAGCTTGAATAGCAACTGAGTTTCCAGAAATTACCTGGTCTCCAGCATTAACGCCCTTCGGTGCAATTATGTATCGTCTTTCACCATCAGCATATAAAACTAAAGCAATATTTGCACTTCTATTTGGATCGTATTCAATTCTTTCTACTGTTGCAGCAATATCATCCTTATTACGTTTAAAGTCGATAATACGATATCTCTGTTTATGACCTCCACCTCTATGCCTAACAGTGATTTTTCCACGGTTATTTCGACCATTTATTCTATTCTTGCTCTCTGTTAAAGCTGCAAAAGGCTTTCCTTTGTGCAAATCTTTATCAACAACACTGACAACATGTCTTCTGCCTGGTGAGGTTGGTTTTCTTTTTATAACTAATGCCATAATAAATTCTCTATGAGGCAGTTGCGTCAATCATCTGACCTTCAGACACTTTAACGACCGCTTTTTTCCAATTAACACGCTGTCCAGCTTTACCTTTGTAAATCTTTCTCTTGCCTTTTACATTCGAAGTAGTAACACCTTCAACAGTAACTCCAAATAATTCTTCAACTGCAGCCTTAACTTCTCTCTTGTTGCTATCAGGTCTGACCTTAAAGATATACTGGTTATTGGCTGATGCTAAAGTAGATTTTTCAGAAACAATCGGCCCTAATAGGACACTTAATATTTTTTCTTTATTCATAACATTGCCTCAACTTTTTTTAACGCAGCTTTTGTCATTACAACATTGTCATAACCAATTAAGCTTACTGGGTCTATACTTTGAGTATCGCAAACACCAACATGGTATAAATTCCTTGAAGACAAGTACAGGTTCTCATCTAGCTCATCTGTCATTAACAAAGCATCCTTAAGGTTTAAGGATTTCATTAGTGACGTAATATTTTTTGTTTTAGGTTCAGTAATTTCAAGATCTGAAACTATCTTTAGGCGATCATTGCGAAGTAGCTCGGAAAATATAACGCTAATTGCGCCTTTGTACATTTTTTTATTAACTTTTTGAGAATAGTTACGAGGCTGAGCAGCAAAGGTTACACCACCACTTCTCCAAATAGGTCCACGTGAAGTACCTGCTCTAGCACGACCAGTTCCCTTTTGTTTCCAAGGCTTTTTTCCACCACCACTTACAGCAGCACGATTTTTTTGTGCTTTAGTTCCACTTCTGCCACCTGACATATAAGCAGTTGTTATTTGATGAACTAATGACTCATTATAGTTCCGACCAAAAATATCATCTGAAACTTCTTGAGAAGTAGATTTGTTCGTTTTTAAATTTAATACTTTTACTTTCATCATTAGACCTTTAAATAACTATTTATTAAGCTTCAGTTTCTTTATCTTGTTCTTTATCTGTTGCAACATCTTCGACAATAGGAGTCTCAACTACTGCTTCCACTGATGCCTCAACAACTGCTTCTTCAACTTCTTCAACTGGAGCAACTTGTTGTTCAGATAGCTGCTTACTTATTTCAGAATTAATTTTGTTCTTTTTATCTGACAAAAATACCCTTACAAAACCATTCTTAGAGCCTGGAATTGCGCCTTTAACTAATAATAGATTACGCTCATTATCAACCCTTAGGATTTCCAAACACTCTTCTGTCACTTGAGCATTACCCATTTGACCGGCCATTTTTTTACCTTTGAATACGCGACCTGGATCCTGACATTGTCCTGTTGAACCAATCGCACGGTGAGAAACTGAGTTTCCATGAGTTGCATCTTGCATACTAAAGTTATGACGCTTTACACCACCCTGAAATCCTTTACCTTTCGATTTACCTGTAACATTTACATAATGCCCAGCACCAAAAAATGAAACATCAAGGTTAGGCATATCAGAAACTTCATTTTCACTAACTCTCATTTCCCAAAGTCCAAGGCCAATTTCTTGAGAAGCTTTTGCGTAATGACCTTTTAATGAACTAGATACGCGACGGATTTTTGCATCGCCTTTTTTATTAGTCTTTTTTCCAGTTGTAACTTGAACAGCATTATAACCATCTGTATCAACAGACTTACTCTGCACTACTCGGTTAGGCTCTATCTTAATGACACTAACAGAAGACGCTGAACCATCATCAGCCATCAAACGTGTCATTCCTAATTTTTTTCCTACTAATGCAATTGCCATTTTATTAATCCTTTCTATTCTATTAGTTAAGTTGGATTTTTACATCAACACCAGCAGCAAGATCCAATTTCATCAATGCGTCTACTGTTTTATCTGTTGGACTAATTACGTCCATCAACCTAACATAAGTTTTAAGTTGGTACTGATCTCTAGCATCTTTATTAACATGCGGAGAAGACAACACAGTAAAACGCTCTGTCTTGGTAGGCAAAGGGATTGGACCCCTTACACTTGCACCAGTTCGTTTCGCTGTTTCTACAATCTCTACGGCAGATTTGTCGATTAATCGATGATCAAATGCCTTTAATTTAATTCTAATATTTTGATTGCTCATTTGCCTATTTACCTTATCTAACTTGTGATACGAAAAAACCGTCGATTATACAAGATATCGACGGCCCTTATTAAACTAATCAACTCGTAATTTTCGAGACGACTCCAGCACCTACTGTGCGTCCACCCTCTCTAATTGCAAATCTTAATCCTTCTTCCATTGCAATCGGAGCTAGTAACTCAATTGACATCTTCACATTGTCACCTGGCATAACCATTTCAACGCCTTTTGGCAGTTCGCATGCACCAGTAACGTCTGTTGTTCTGAAGTAGAACTGAGGACGATAATTGTTAAAGAATGGAGTATGACGTCCACCTTCTTCTTTACTTAAAACATATATCTCTGCTTCAAACTTAGTGTGCGGGTTAATCGTACCTTTTTTAGCAAGTACTTGACCACGCTCAACATCTTCACGCTTCGTACCACGTAGAAGAACACCAACGTTATCCCCTGCTTCACCTGAGTCAAGCAATTTTCTAAACATTTCAACACCTGTACAAGTAGTCAACTGCGTGTCTTTAATACCAACGATTTCAATTTCATCACCAACATTAACAACACCACGCTCGATACGACCTGTTACAACCGTTCCACGACCTGAGATTGAGAACACGTCCTCAATTGGCATTAGGAATGTCTTATCTGTATCACGCTCTGGAGTTGGGATGTATGTATCTAATGCTTCAACTAACTTCATAATTGAAGGAACACCAATATCTGATGTGTCACCTTCTAATGCTTTCAAAGCTGAACCAAAAATCACTGGAGTGTCATCACCTGGGAATTCGTATTCTGTCAAAAGTTCACGGATTTCCATTTCAACAAGCTCTACTAATTCTTCATCATCAACCATATCGGCTTTGTTCATGTAAACAACGATGTAAGGAACACCCACTTGACGAGACAATAGAATGTGCTCACGCGTTTGAGCCATTGGTCCATCAGTTGCAGCAATTACAATAATAGCGCCGTCCATTTGAGCAGCACCTGTAATCATGTTCTTAACGTAGTCGGCGTGTCCTGGGCAATCAACGTGAGCATAGTGACGAGCCGCTGACTCATACTCTACGTGCGCTGTTGAGATCGTGATACCACGCTCTCTTTCTTCAGGAGCATTATCAATATTTGCATAATCCTTAAATTCACCACCGTTCATCTCAGCCATAACCTTAGTAAGGGCTGCAGTTAAAGTAGTTTTTCCATGGTCAACGTGACCAATTGTTCCCACATTTACGTGTGGTTTGGTTCTTTCAAATTTCTCTTTTGCCATTTCTAATCCCCTATTAAGTATTTAATTTTTCAATAACATCTTCAGCAACATTCCTTGGAGCAGCAGTATATTTAGCAAACTCCATAGAGTAATTTGCACGCCCTTGAGACATCGAACGAAGATCCGTTGCATATCCAAACATTTCAGCTAAAGGAACCTCAGCCTTGATTTGCTTACCAGCTGGAGTATCGTCCATAGCACTTACAATACCTCTTCTTCGATTTAAATCACCCATAACATCACCCATATAATCCTCAGGTGTTGATACTTCAACTTTCATCATTGGCTCTAGTAATTGTGGATTAGCAAGTTTAACGCCTTCTCTAACACACATAGAGGCTGCAATTTTAAACGCCATTTCGTTAGAATCGACATCATGGTAAGAGCCATCATAGACAGTAACTTTAACATCAACTAATGGGAATCCAGCAATAACGCCGTTTTGCATTTGCTCTTGAACACCTTTATTAACTGCTGGTACATATTCCTTAGGAATAACACCGCCTTTAATTTCATCAACGAATTCATAGCCGGCACCAGGTTCTTGTGGCTCTATTCTTAGATAAACATGGCCATACTGACCACGACCACCAGATTGTTTTGCAAATTTATGTTCGTGCTCAACAAGCTTAGTAATTGTTTCACGGTACGCTACTTGAGGGGCGCCAACATTACACCCAACATCAAATTCACGCATCATACGATCAACAATAATATCTAAGTGAAGCTCGCCCATACCTGCAATAATTGTTTGCCCAGACTCTTCATCTGTAGAAACTCTAAAAGAAGGGTCTTCATTAGCTAGCTTTCCTAAAGCAATACCCATTTTTTCTTGGTCAACTTTAGTTTTAGGCTCAACTGCAACAGCAATTACTGGCTCAGGGAATTCCATTCTTTCAAGAATAATTTTATCTTTCATGTCACATAGGGTGTCACCAGTCGTAACATCTTTTAGGCCAATAGCTGCAGCAATATCTCCAGCTCTTACCTCTTTAATTTCTTCACGATCATTAGAGTGCATTTGCACAATTCGGCCGATACGCTCTTTCTTGCCTTTAGATGAGTTATATACAAAATCACCTGACTTCAAAACACCAGAATAAACCCTAAAGAAAGTTAGGTTACCAACAAAAGGATCTGTCGCAATTTTAAAAGCTAGAGCTGCAAAAGGCTCATCATCTTTAGGAGGCCTTACTCCTTCTGATTCAGCAGCATCATCTAATATTCCAGTAATAGCATCCACTTCTTCTGGAGAAGGCATATACATTACCATAGCGTCTAGAACAGCCTGGACACCTTTATTTTTAAACGCTGTACCACAGAACATTGGAATAATTTGATTTGCAATGGTTTGAAGACGGATACCTTCTTTAATTTCATCAGGATTCAATTCACCGTCATCAAGGTACTTCTCCATAAGTACTTCGTTAGCCTCTGCTGCAGATTCCATCATGAATTCACGTTTCTCATCTGCAAGATCTTGCAAATTAGCAGGGATATCTTTCACTTCATATGTTGCGCCTTGGTCTTCTTCATTCCAATAAATGGCTTTCATACGGATAAGATCAACTACGCCTTCAAAGGCATCTTCTGCACCAATAGCAATTTGCATCGGAACAGGGTTAGCACCTAATCTTGTTTTAATTTGGTCGCATACACGTAAAAAATCCGCGCCTGCTCGGTCCATCTTGTTAACAAAGCCAATTCTAGGAACGTTATATTTATTTGCTTGTCTCCAAACTGTTTCAGATTGTGGTTCTACACCGCCAACAGCACAAAAAACGGCGCAAGCGCCGTCTAATACTTTTAGTGACCTTTCAACTTCAATCGTGAAATCAACGTGGCCTGGAGTATCAATAATATTAATTCGGTGATCTTCAAACTGACCATCCATTCCTTTCCAGAAACAAGTAGTTGCAGCTGAAGTAATTGTAATACCTCGCTCCTGCTCTTGCTCCATCCAGTCCATTGTTGCACTTCCATCATGGACTTCACCAATTTTGTGAGTACGTCCTGTATAAAGAAGTATGCGTTCAGTAGTCGTAGTCTTTCCAGCATCAATATGTGCCATGATACCAACGTTACGATAACGATTAATTGGAGTAATTCTTGCCATGATTGAGTCCTTAAATTACCAGCGGAAATGAGCAAATGCTTTATTAGCATCCGCCATTCTATGAGTGTCTTCTTTTTTCTTAAATGCAGTACCACGGTTTTGAACTGCATCTAGCACTTCGCCTGCCAACCTAAGCTTCATTCCTTTTTCACCACGCTTTCTTGATGCTTCGATAATCCAACGCATCGCCAAAGCAACTTTACGATCTGATCTTACTTCTACTGGAACCTGATATGTAGAACCACCAACACGGCGAGATTTGATTTCAACTGCTGGACCAATATTTTCAAGAGCTTTTTTAAATGTTTCAACTGGCTCCGCATTTCCTTTAGATTCAATTGTATCTAGTGCATCATAGACAATCTTTTCAGCAACTGATTTTTTACCATCTAGCATTAAAATATTTACAAACTTAGCTAGCACAAGATCATGATACTTAGGATCTGGCAATATTAATCTTTTTGGGGCGGCTCTTCTTCTCATATTAGTCTTCTCTTAATAAATTATGTTTTTGGTTTTTTTGTACCGTATTTTGATCTGCCTTGCATTCTTCCATCTACACCAGTTGTATCTAATGCTCCACGAACAGTGTGGTAACGTACACCAGGTAAATCTTTAACACGACCACCACGAATAAGAATCACCGAGTGTTCTTGTAAGTTATGTCCTTCACCACCAATATAAGTTGTAACTTCAGCAGAATTAGTTAATCTAACGCGAGCAACTTTTCTTAAAGCAGAGTTAGGTTTCTTTGGTGTTGTTGTATAAACTCGAGTGCATACTCCACGTTTTTGCGGGCAGCTGTCCAGCGCTGGGACACCAGTTTTAACAATCTTCTTACTTCTTGGCTTTCTTACCAATTGGTTAATCGTTGACATAAAGGTTTATACTCCAATGTATATTTAATTTTTCGCCCACATAGCGGGGTTAATAAAGCGGGCAATTATACTTTGGTGCTGACTAGAATGTCAATGAATATTAGTCTTTTTTTACTATACTTTCAAAAAATGATGTGCAAGCTGAGTAAAGCATCTCAAAGACCTCATCAAACTTTCCCTCATAATAGGGGTCAGGAACACTAGCACCATAATTTTCTTTGGAATAATTTAATATTAATTCAATCTTTGAATGACTTTCTGAAGGTTGGATTGACTTCAATCTTTCTAAGTTGTCAGAATCCATGGCAATAATGTAGTCATAATAATAAAAGTCACTCTCATGAACGTGCCTCGCTCTCTGGCTTGACAAATCAACGCCATGTTTGATAGCGGCTTGTTGAGACCTTTGATCAGGTGAATTACCTATATGGTATGCGTGAGTCCCAGCGGAATCTATTTCAAAATGTTGAGATTTACTATTTTTTACAACAATTGATCGAAAAGCGCCCTCAGCAGTTGGAGAGCGACAAATATTACCCATACAAACAAACAGAACTTTATTTTTTAATTCCACTGAAATAGCTCAGATAATACAAATGGTAAAAGTTTTCCCATCCCGAGATTATATTTCAATTTGTGCTTAGTTCAAATTTGATTTGCAAGGTTAAAGTTAAGAGAGATCTCCCTTAATTTAAGATTAATACTTTTCTTTTTTGAAGTCGATAATTACATCATAAAAGGATGGATAAAAATTTTCATCAAGGACATACGCTTTAGTATTATTATCCCAAGACTTTATTTCATCAAATCCTCCTCTCAATTGAAGAGAATCCATACTTCCTGAGAACTTAATAGTCTTAGGCTCAACCATATGCCTAATTGGGTTGAACTCAAATGAGACATTTATGTTTCCTTCTTTATCAATTACACCTTCAAAAGTATCATAAGTGCTGATTGCACTCGTATCGAGGTATCGATATTTTCTTGCAACACTAATCTTCCCATCTTTAATTATGAATTGTGCGCTGCCGATATTTTGAATGCCTTTATCTGATTCGTTGGAAAGCAAGAAAGCATAAGATCCATCAAATGAATTAGCTGCCTCGCCAACTTTCTTGGCAGGCTCGATAGGCTTTAGAGCCTTTAGAGGCTTAATCTTGATAATCATGTCAAAATAATCATCAAACTTTCCTTTTATTTGAAGCTCATCCATACTTCCTGAGAATCCTACAAGTCTAGGACTACCCTTACCCTGAAGAGCATTAACTTCAAATGAGGCAATGATATTTCCTTTTGTATCAATATAACCCTTGAAAGTATTATAATATTTTGTTGAACTTGTATCGAGCCATCGAGGTTTTTTTGCAACACTAATCTTTCCATCTAGTATTTCTAATACACCTTTACCAATATCTTTATGACCTTCAGACGGATTAAATCGGCTCAATGTAAATGAATAAGAGCCATCCAAAACATTTGATACCTCCCCCCGTTGCTTTGCAACTCCTTTAGAGCAACTAATTAACCTTTTTGAAACTAGACTTTCAATAATTTCAGGAGGAGAAGGTTGGTCCATCCATTCACAAAGCTGATTATCTGTCCAGTCATCAAAAAGAGCTGCTACTGAGGGGTTACCTAGTCCAATAGATAGCAACAATAGGATGAGTAGCTTATTAATATGAGATATTAACTTCATAGGCTAATCAATTGCCTTTAGGTTAGGATTAATATTAAAGTCAACCTCTTCAACGGATGAACCTCTTCTTATTTCGTCATAATAAACAATTTGTATTGGTGTATCTAGATTATATTTTTGCTTATATTTAGTAACAAAACTTTGATAGATGCCGTATTTAAAAAATATAGATTCTGGCAAATGAAGTCCAGTTGGAGGCTGGTTGATATTAAATTTTATCTTTCCATTAACCCATAGGGACATATTGTTTTTTGCAAAGTCTAGACAGAATGAAATATCTGTCCACTTGCCTTTCATCTCATCCAGTGAAAGAAGTCGAAATTTTAAATCTGTTTGTTTTATGTCAGTTCTAGAGCCATGCAGATAAAGCCAATCAAAATCATAATATCCCTCTTGCGCATGAAACATAAGCACTCCTGGTTGTGATTTGAAACCTTCCATAAATCCTTTTGGACCTCCTTTTTGCTGAATTTGCCCTAGGGCTGTTGGTGAAGAATCCATAGTGACAAAACTATCATCTAACATAATACTAAAAGCCATACATTGTTTACCGACTGGAGGAAGAGGGGATGCGGTAAATTCAACTCTTTGTCTGTCATTCGCACAATCGTCCCAGTCTGTATATGAACCACAGTCACCATCACGGAGCTCAAAACGTTGATACTGATTTCCTCTTCTTGATTTTGGTGAATCATTTAAATACTGAAAGTTATGACTACTCAGTCCGGCCATTGTATTGGAAAGCTGTTTCCAACCTGAATGATTTACAGGATTAATCTCTGTAATTAGACTATTACTTGGCGACGATTTTTGTTCGTTATTATTTTTATCACAGTTAAAAACAAAGTATGTTCCGTCTGCAGAGATACTCCTGACTGGATCACTCCCATCTGGGCAAGACCCGGCATATGCTTGGATTGAGAAAAGGGTTAAGGCTAGAACTAGAAAAACTTTTTTCATGTAAATATTATAATTCACTTTGAACCCTTATTTATCTTTAAAAAATAATCTTTGGCAAAAGTAAATAACCTCAAAATAAATATTCATTAAACAAGTGTTCACATCAGTTTTATTATTAAGAAATAATTATATAACCCATACTTGTTAAATAATATTTATAATCTATCAATACACAACAAAGACCAATTCTACTATGCCTGTGGGTAAATCAATAATCGATATTGCTAAAGACGTCATTCAAACTGAAGCTGATTCTGTTTTAAAACTTAAGGACAGAATTGATCAAAATTTTGATGAGGTTTGCCAAATCCTTAAAAACTGTATGGGAAAAGTGGTTCTAATTGGGATGGGTAAATCAGGCCATATTGCCAAAAAAATCTCTTCCACCCTGGCATCAACAGGGACACCTGCTTTCTATTTACATCCAGCTGAGGCTGGTCATGGCGACCTTGGGATGATTAGTCATGATGATGTGGTTATCATGATTTCCTATTCCGGAGAATCAGATGAGATTATCTCATTACTCCCAGGAATCAAAAGAATGAATGTGCCTATTATCAGCATGACAGGAAATGCTAATTCTTTGATCGCCTCATCAAGTGATTTTCATTTAGATATAAGTGTCGATAATGAAGCATGCCCTAACAATTTAGCGCCAACCTCCAGCACTACCGCAACCTTGGTTATGGGTGATGCAATTGCTGTCTCGCTTATGTCCTTAAATAATTTCACATCAGATGATTTTGCCATGTCTCATCCTTCAGGCTCGCTAGGCAGGAGACTACTAACGCTTGTCTCTAGTATTATGAAATCAGGGGAAGATATACCAAAGGTCACTAAAGAGATGCTGCTTATTGATAGCCTTTTAGTGATGAGTGAAAAGGCACTTGGGATGGTCCTCATTGCTGAAAATGAAAAGCTTGTGGGAATATTTACTGATGGTGACTTAAGAAGGGCTTTAGAGTCTAATATAGATTTTCAGAAATTAACTATTCAAGATGTCATGACTAAAGATTGCAAGTCCATTGAACCACAAGAGCCTGCATTAATCGCAATGCAGTTGATGGAAAAATACAGCTTAAACTCACTGCCAGTTGTTGACTCAAGTAATAATATAGTTGGCGCAATCAACATGCATACCTTGATTCAAGCAAAATTATTTTAGTAAGTTGACCATTACCTTTATAGGTTTTAATAATAATGGACATTAAAATCCTTTTATCCAATATCGCTGAAACTACTGAAGCATTTGATGTTTCTGGTCTGTCACTCAATACGAAAACACTTACTAAGGGTGATTTGTTTATTGCCCTTCAAGGTGAGAAAAATCATGGGGCTGAGTATATCGACAGTGCAATTGAAAATGGCTGCATAGGGGTTTTAATTGAGGGAAGAGATGTTGATTGTGGCGTCCCAATCATCAGAATTGATAACCTCAAGCCTCACCTTTCTGGGCTTGCTCAAAATTTCTATACCAAAGCAAAGGATGTTGATCTCATTGCAGTCACGGGTACAAATGGTAAGACCTCTGTCAGTCATTACATTTCACAGCTACTAGACTTCTTAGAAGTTAATAGTGGCGTTATCGGGACTCTTGGAATCAGCAAGGTTGAAAAGAAAAGTATAAACACAACACCAGACATCTTCTCAATTTACTGCTCACTTGATGAATACAGCAGCCAGGGAATTAAATTAGCCATTATTGAGGCATCTTCGCATGCGCTCATGCAAGATCGACTTGAAGGGCTTTCATTTGTTCAGGGCATCTTCACCAACCTGACGCAAGATCATCTTGATTATCATGAAACAATGGGAAATTATAAAGAGGCCAAAGGTAAATTATTTACGAATGGTTTTTCAAAAAAAGCAATTATTAATAGGGATGATGAAAATCATCAATATTTTTTAGATACTGCCTCGGATAAAGATCCACTTACCTTTGGAATCGATGATTTAGAATTCTTTAAAACCAGTGGGAATGGTTTTATTTGTCAGCTCAATAATTACGTCTTTGAGTTACCCTTAATAGGGGAGTTTAATCTTTCAAATGCTCTTGCAGCGTTCACTAGTGTTAAATGTTTGGGATATAGTGACGATCAAATTATTCCTTTTCTTGCAAAACTTTCTCCACCGCCTGGAAGAATGCAGCAACTTGAAAACAGCCATATTTGGATAGACTATGCACACACACCAGATGCACTTGATAATGCCCTTGCATCTCTTAGGACGCACTATCCTGAATTTAAAATCAGAGTGCTTTTTGGGTGCGGCGGAGATAGGGATAAAACCAAGAGGCAGTTAATGGGGAAAATCGCAAGTGAAAATGCTGACAGCATAATTCTTACAAACGATAATCCAAGAAGCGAAAGTCCAGAAAAAATTATTGAAGATATACTTGGTGGAATTAAAGTAGAGAATGATGTTCAGGTAATTTTAGATCGAAAACATGCAATAGAAACGGCAGTAAAAACCTTAGGGGAAGATGAGGTATTACTTATTGCAGGCAAGGGTCATGAAACAACACAAACTATTGGTGATCAAATTTTTCAGTTCAGTGATGTTGAGGTCGCATTAGATGCTTTCATCTGACACCGATAAAATAAGCAAAATTATTAGTGGTAAATCAAGCTCAGATAAAGCGATCAACTTTCAGGGCATTTGTACTGACACTCGAGGTCAAATTTCTGGAAAGCTTTTTATTGCGCTTGAGGGTGAAAATTTTGATGGTCATAACTTTATTGAACAAGCAGAAGATTTAGGCGCTAGTGCAGCTATTACTCATAAAAAAGTTAACTCAAATTTACCTACTATTGAAGTTAATAATTCAGAAATAGCATACCAAAAATTAGCCGCTTGGCATCGTCAATCTCACTCGCCAATTGTAATTGCAATTACTGGAAGTAATGGAAAAACCTCAACAAAAAACATGCTTCACTCAATCTTGTCCCTACACGGTCCAACACTTTCAACTAAAGGTAATCTTAATAATCACTTAGGCGTTCCTAAAACACTTTTAGAGCTTGAAAAAAATCACCAATTCTGCATTATTGAAATGGGCGCAAATCATGTAAATGAAATTGAGCTATTGTGCAAGTTGGCTCAGCCAGATATTGCAATCATTACAAATGCGAATAATGCGCACCTTGGTGAGTTTGGCAGTGAAAAAAACTTAGTAAAAGCAAAAGGTGAGATTCTCGAATCTTTATCTGAAGATGGTATTGCAATCGTTAATAAATCCTCACCTCATATCAATATCTGGGAAAAAATGTCTAACACTAAAGCTCTTACTTTTTTTGGTAATGAAAGTGACATATATGCCAGTGATGTTAAGCACACTAATTCCGCTATAAACTTTAATCTTTACTTTAATCTTAGCTCTGTAAATATAACTCTTTCTATGATTGGCTTGCATCAAATAGACAATGCATTAGCAGCCTCAGCTTGTGCCCTTAAGCTTGGGGTTAGCCCTCAGATGATAAAAAAAGGTCTTGAGAATTCAGCATCTGAAAAAGGGCGACTAGAATTAATTAAACTTCAAAATTTCACTATACTTGATGATAGTTATAATGCAAATCCACAGTCAATGAAAGCTGCAATTGACTCACTTAAACAATTTCCTGAAAAGAAAGTTTTAGTTCTGGGATCGATGGCGGAGCTTGGTAAAGATTCAAAAAAACTTCATCAACAAATTGGAGATTATGCGCGTGAACAAAATATTGATAATCTTCTAACAATTGGTCAAGAGGCTCAATACTATAAAGGTAGTCATTTTGAGAATATTGAATCAATATTTAATGAGATAAAGAGCCATCATAAAGGCGCTACAATTTTAATAAAAGGTTCAAGAATGATGGAGCTTAATAAATTGGTTGATAATTTAATAAATACCTCAAACTCTCCTTGACCTTTACATGAAACATGGCGATAATTACGCTGCTGCGCTCGTGGCTCAACTGGATAGAGTACTCGGCTACGAACCGAGCGGTTGCAGGTTCAAATCCTGCCGAGCGCACCAACATTTAAATAAGTTTGCTCTAAACACTTCGAGTCTTTGATAGAATTAGCCTTATGATGACTCTTCCTAATTTAATTACCCTATCAAGAATCTTTTTGATTCCTATCTTTATTGGTTTGTTTTATTTACAGCCAAACTATCTCGATGGAGAGCCACTTAGCTGGATTAATAATTCTATTATTGCAATTTATATAGTTATCAGTGCGACTGACTTTATAGATGGGTTCTTAGCCAGAAGACTCAACCAAGAAACTGCGCTTGGGGCATTTC